>JAHDQF010000077.1 GCA_018433945.1 Proteiniphilum sp.
ACGGCACATCTTCCTGATCACCGTTACCGGGAAGTTTTTCAGGATGCCCCCATCCACATAGGGAACACCATCAATCACCTGGGGATTGAAGATGACGGGTACAGAACAGGATGCCACCACTGCATCAACCAAAGCATTTCCCTGGGAGAAAGTAACGGTACGTGCCTTTTCCCAGTCGGTAGTCACCACGTAAAAAGGCAGCTGCAGATCCTCAAATCGTTTGGCTCGCAGATGTTTTTTCAGGAACGTATGCAGACCGGTACTTTTCAGAAAACCGGTTCGGGGAATGGTGAACGATACAAACTCCCTGAATTCGCGCTTTCGGAACAGTTCCACGATCTCATCGGGTTGAAATCCGTCGGCATAGAAAACGCCGGCAAGTGCACCTGCACTGGTGCCGGCTATCACATCGGGCTTCAATCCATACTGTTCCAGCACTTTCAGTGTGCCCAGGTGTGCAAACCCCCTTGCTCCGCCTCCGCTTAGGGCATAACCCAGAAAATAATCATAACCTCTGCCAAAAATTGCCATATGACTCAACCAAAAGATGCAATATATATTCAGATACAAATATGCCACAATTTCCCCTATTTTCTGCAACCCATCCGGTACAAGATGATTAAATTTAACCTATTTTTACAATTCTAAAAATAAAGGTCAATGGTAGCTGAGATAACTTACAATGAACTTGAAAACGGCACTGTGATCAGACATGAGCTTCATTGACTGCCCCGTCCCAGTTCCTCAAACAGTTGACGGATGCTCTTTCCCAACAGGGGATGTACCTGATCGGGTGCGATCTCACAGAGTGGCCTAAGCACAAAGTCGCGCTGATGAAAACGGGGGTGTGGCAGGGTCAGCTCCTGTGTGTCGATAACCAGGTCACCTGCCATGATCAGGTCGATATCGATCACCCGGTCAGCATACCTGCCATCCACACTTTTCTCCACCCTTCCCATCTCTTTCTCAATCATCTGTGTGATTGCGAATATGGAATATATATCCAGCTTACTGGATACTTCGCATACACAATTCACAAATTGGTGAGAAGACTCGAACCCAACAGGAGCGGTATGATAAAAAGTGGAGAGGGAGATAATTTTTCCGATCCGCTCTTCAATTCTTTTGAGAGTTGAATGAATCCGTTGCTCCCTCTCACCCAGGTTGGAACCGAGTGACAATATGAGGGAACCTGTTCCGGCAGTTTTCTTTTCCACTTTAGTCGATGATCAGCATGGCATCTCCATAGGCCCCAAAGCGGTACTTCTCTTTCACCGCCTCTTCATATGCAGCCATCACCACCTCGTAGCCGCCAAAGGCAGTAGCCATCATCAGCAAAGTGGAAAATGGCAGATGGAAGTTGGTGATCAGGCTGTTGGTAAGTGTAAACTCGTAAGGAGGGAAAATGAACTTGTTGGTCCATCCCTCCCTGGGTTTGATGTGACCGTCGGTGCTCACCGTTGTCTCCACTGCACGCAGCACCGATGTGCCCACGGCGCAGATATTGTGACCCTCATCCTTTGCGTTGTTCACCTGTCGACAGAGCTCTTCCGAGATGATCATCTGTTCCGATTCCATCTTGTGCTTGGTGAGATCCTCCACGTCGATCATGCGATAGGCTCCCAGGCCATTGTGGAGGGTCAGGAAGCCGAATTTGATGTCCCTGATCTCCATCCGCTTCATCAGCTCACGACTGAAATGGAGGCCGGCAGCGGGTGCCACCACGGCCCCCTCGTTACGGGCAAAGATGTTTTGGTAACGCTCCACATCCTCCGGTTCGGCACTCCGCTCCATATATTCCGGTATGGGGGTCTCTCCAATGGCAAAGAGTTGTTTCTTAAACTCCTCGTAAGGACCGTCGTAGAGGAACCGGAGTGTCCTGCCACGGGAGGTGGTGTTGTCGATCACCTCCGCCACCAGCTCCTCATTTTCCCCAAAGTAGAGCTTGTTTCCAATGCGTATTTTACGTGCCGGGTTCACCAGCACATCCCAGAGATGTTGGTCAGGATTCAGTTCCCGCAGCAGGAAGACTTCAATCTTGGCACCTGTCTTCTCTTTGTTGCCAAATAGCCTTGCAGGAAAGACCTTGGTGTCGTTGAAGATGAAAAAATCTCCCGGTTGAAAATAATCGAGCACCTCCTTAAACACCTTGTGCTCCATGGCGCCGCTTTTTCGGTGCAACACCATTAACCGTGCTTCATCACGATGTGGCGCCGGATACTTTGCAATGAGCTCATCCGGCAGATGAAATTTAAATTGTGAAAGTTTCATATGATCTATCTTCTTATTTGCTCTCTTTACCGATGATGCCGATCTGTTGATCCAGAAAATGATCCAACTCCTCCATCTTCAGGCAGTCGGAAAGGGTCACCTTCCCAACCCGTGTACGGGTAAGAGCGGTCAGATGTGCCCCCGATTGCAACGCCTCTCCGATGTCACGGGCCAGTGCCCTGATATAGGTACCTTTGCTGCAGACCACACGGATGGTGATGTCGGGCAGGCTGCATGTCACCAGTTCGATACTATCTATAACCAATAATTTGGGTTTAAGTTCAATATCTTCGTTTTTCCGGGCCAGTTCATAAGCCCGCTTTCCATCTACCTTTACGGCAGAATAGCGGGGAGGAGTCTGCATGATCTCACCCGTAAAACGGGTCAATGTCTCTTTCACCAACTCAGGAGTGATGTGAGCGGTAGGATATTCGCCATCCACCCCGGTCTCCAGATCGAAAGAGGGGGTGGTAGCCCCCAGCCGTATCGCAGCCAGATACTCTTTTGTCTCTGCCTGGAAGCGATCAATCTGTTTGGTCATCCTGCCGGTGCAAAGGATCATCACCCCGGTGGCCAGAGGATCAAGGGTGCCGGCGTGGCCCACCTTCAGCTTTTTGATCCCCAGCTTCTGACAGAGCTTGGCCCGCATCACACGCACTACACGGAACGAGCTCCAATACAGTGGTTTATCGATACAGAGGATTGCTCCTTCAATAAAATCCATCATGGCGTCAAATGGTTACATCCACACCTGCCAGGATCAGGATGAGCAGGATCCCTCCCACGATGATGCGATAGAAGCCGAAAGCCCTGAACCCATATTTGGTGAGGAAATCAATGAAGAAGCGGATGGCAGCCATTGCCACCAGGAATGCCACCAGATTGCCAATGATCAGCAAGAGGAGGTGATCAGCGAGCATATCCAGCTGTAATGGGTCTCTCATCAGTTGGTAGAGTTTATAGCCGGCTGCTGCAGCCATCGTGGGCACTGCCAGAAAGAAGGAGAACTCGGCAGCGTTTCTGCGGTTGAGTCCCGTACCCATCCCCCCTACGATGGTCGCCATGGATCGCGATACCCCGGGTATCATGGCGATACACTGAAAGAAACCGATCTTGAGTGCTCTCTGCCAGCCCATTGACTGGTCGGCGGTGGGGCGGTTGAACCACCTGTCAACATATAACATGAAGATACCGCCAATCACCAGCATCACTGTGACCACCGTCACGCTTTCCAGCATGCTGTCAATCAGATCGCCCAGCAGCAGGCCAATGATGCCTGCCGGCAGCAGGGCAATCAGCAGCTTCCAGTAAAAATCATATTTATGGAGCACGTTACGGCCTGTGAGCAATATCCGTTGCTTTTTAGAGCGTGCTTTCAACTGCTCCACCGCTATTTTCTCCACCCTGTTGAGCCGAAAAAAACGCTTCCAGTACAAGACCACAACCGAGAGGATTGCGCCAAACTGAATGATCACGGTGTAGGCTTTCACAAAGGCACTGCTCTCCATACCGAGAAGCGACTGGGTGATGATTATGTGTCCTGTGGAGGAGACAGGGAGAAACTCGGTCAGCCCCTCTACGATAGCAATGATAATTGCTTCTGTCAATGTCATGAAAATAAAGTTTTCAGGTGACCACCGTCACGATTGGTTTTCTTTCCTGTCCTTTTGTTCTTTTGAGGGGAAAAGAATCCCAACAATCATCAGTACAAAGCCCGCCACAACTACAACCGGGGCTACCCTGATCCGTCTCGGACTGAATATATCCGGTTCAAAACCACTCTCGGTGGTGGCAGGACCTGTCATCAACAGGAATCCGGCAATGATTAGCAGGACCGCTATGCCGCAAATAATCAGGTTTGTTTTGCTTAAGGCAAGGTTCTTCTGAGACATTTTCTTTCGATGTTTAAACGTAATATAGCTGATCGGAACGCATTCTTACATACCTGTTCACGGCAAAGGCAGAGGCCAGTGAGGAGATCAGTGCCCCCATCATGATCACCGCCGCGAAGGTGATCACCAGATCGCTGGTGGTGATGACAGACTGTATGGCTGCATACTCCCTGTTGAAATAGCTAATCAGCCCAAGGATGATGCCGTCGGCCATGATGCCGGCGATGATACCGGTATAGATGTTGTTCATCACGAACGGTTTGCGGATGAAGCTGTCCGTAGCTCCCACCAGCTTCATGGTGTGAATGATGAATCGCTTGGAGTAGACGCTCAGCCGGATGGTATTGCGGATCAGTGTGAAGGAGATGAAGAGCAGCACTACCGCCAGAGCCAGCAACAGCGTCATCACCTTCGAGAGGTTCTCATTGATCAGGTCGATTGCCTCCTGCTGATAAAGCAGGTCGGTGACGTTGCTCTCCTCGCGGATCACTTTGTTGATCATAGCGATGCTGTCGCTGTTGGCATACTCCGAGTGGAGAAAGATCTCAATGCAGTCGAGCGCCGGGTTATAGCCGAGCAACTCCTCCGGATCTTCTCCCAGCTCCTTGATTAACTGCTCTTTGGCCTCTTCTTTGCTGATAAAACGGGAGGAGCGTACGAATGGCTGTGCGTCAAGTCGGCGACGTATGTTGCTGATCTGTGCATCACTGACACCTGCTGAGAGCATCACGTTGAAGCTCACATTCTCTTTCACCTGCTTCGAAAGGCTGTTGCCCATAAAGAGGATCATCAGGGTGACACCCAACAGCACCAACACCAGTGTGATGCTGATGGTAGAGGTGATCTTCGCATTCAAAAAACGGGCAGTTGATACTTTTTTCTTGTTCGACATAGGCGCTTCGCAAAACGAACGGCGTGATTGGTGTGAAATAGTCCACTCCAAATTAATTTGCAAAGTAATAAAAAAACCGACAGATATTGGGGCTGAGAGGGAATTATTCAAGCAAAAAATGTTAATTTAGGCTTTGTTCCTCATTTCAGCAACCCGATTTACCTTTCAGCGACCGGGTTCAGGTTCATCTCCCGGGCTTTCTCCAGCATGAATGCGTAGGCGGCGTCATGCTCGTTGGGGATCACCCCGTCGAGGATTGCCTCCTTGATGGCAGTCTTCAGGATGCCGATCTCCCTGCACTGTGGGAGACCGAACACCTCCATGATCTCGTTTCCATCTATGGGTGGCTGGAAGTTACGTACCCGGTCTTTCTCCTCAATTTCACGCAGCTTAAGGCGTACAATCTTGAAGTTGTTGATGAAGTGGTTCACCTTCACCGGGTTCTTGGAGGTGATGTCCGCCTCACAGAGGGTCATCAGGTCATCGATGTCATCCCCCGCATCGAAAAGCAGACGCCGAAGGGCCGAGTCGGTCACCTCATCCTCCACCAGTTGCATGGGCCGCATATGCAGGGATACCAGTTTCTGCACATACTTCATCTTCTCGTTTTGCGGCAGCTTCATTCTGCGGAAAATGGGAGGGATCATCTTCTCGCCGATGAAGTTGTGGTTGTGGAATGTCCATCCCAGCTTCGGGTCCCACCGCTTGGTCACCGGTTTGGCAATGTCGTGCAGCAGCGCCGCCCATCTCAGCCAGAGGTCATCCGTCTCCCGGGCAATGTTGTCGAGCACCGAGAGCGTATGGTAGAAGTTATCCTTGTGCCCTACCCCCTCTTTGGTCTCGGCACCTTTCAGGGCGGTCAGCTCGGGAAAGAAGATCTCCAACAGCCCGGTCTTTTCGAGCAGGATAAAGCCGATAGAGGGTTTGGGTGAGAGGATGATCTTGTTCAGCTCATCGGTCACCCGTTCCATGGAGACGATGGCGATGCGCTCGCGGTTTCGGGCAATCGCATCGAAGGTGTCGGGGTAAATGTCGAAACCGAGCTGTGTGGCAAAACGCACGGCACGCATCATCCGCAGGGGGTCGTCGCTGAAGGTGATGTCCGGTTCGAGCGGCGTGCGGATGATCAGCTCCTCCAAATCCTGCAAGCCATTGAAAGGGTCCAGCAGCTCGCCAAAGCGGTCACCGTTCAGGCAAAAAGCCATGGCGTTGATGGTGAAGTCGCGCCGCCGCTGATCATCTTCCAGGGTGCCATCTTCCACGATGGGCTTACGCGAGTCGCTCCTGTAAGACTCCTTTCTGGCACCTACAAACTCAATCTCAATGTCGCCATGTTTGATCTGTGCAGTGCCGAAGTTCTTGAAAACGGTCAGATGAGCCTTTTTCCCCAGCTTGCGGGCAACAGCTGCTGCCAGGTCGATCCCTTTGCCGATGGCTACCACGTCGATATCTTTCGAGGGACGACAGAGGAAGAAATCACGCACGAAGCCACCAATCAGGTAGCATTCCAGCTGCATCTCATCTGCTGTGCGAGAGATCAGTCTGAGTAGCGGTGTGTCAATGTATGCCAGTATCTCATCCCGGGAAATATTCATATTCAATGGACTCTTTTCAATTTATCAGCCCCGTGGCAGGTTGTTGATCTGCAGGGCTGATGATCTGTTACGATTTGCAAAATTACAATAATTGTCTCTTAAAGCCATTTTTATGCAGAATATATTTGTAATTTTGTTTCAGTATTCGTTGTTAAACGGGTTATTTTTGTAAGTTGATATTTTTACTGATATGCGTAACTCACTTCAACTGCTTTCAGTGTGGTTGTTACTGCTCTTCCTGCTCTCCTGTGGCAACAGAGGATCTGGTGCCAGAGCCTACCTTGAGGAGGCCGGCAGGGCTTACGAAAGCGGAAACTATGAACTGGCTAAATTGAAGATTGACAGCATAAAAATCCTCTTTCCTGAAGCTTTTGATGAGATCAATGCCGGCTTTGATCTGATGCAGGAGATCCGCATGGCCGAGAACCAGCGCAACATCTCCTACTGCGATTCAATGCTGCAGCAGCACTATGCAGTCCTGAATGAGATGCTGCTCCTTTTCGACTATGTGAGAGACAGTCGTTATCAGGAGTTTGGCGAGTATTATCCCAAAGTCTATCCCCATCGTTCCTCACTCAACCGGAACGGACTGCGGTCTGGTGTGCGCGAGAATGGTGAGTTGTTCATTGAGAGTGTGCTCTCCGGAAATGCGATTCAACACCACCAGATCAGGGTCACCGCTGCTGACGGGAGCTTTGCCGAAACCGGTATTGTCACTGCCGACGGCCTCAACTACCGCTTCAGCACGCTCGACAGGAGCTATGAGATCGTTCGGTTTAGCGGCCGGGATGGGAATGGGGTGGCTGCATATATCCACACCTACAGCGACAGGCCCCTCACGGTTCACTTCATTGGCAACCGAACGATCAGCGTACCCCTCACCGATGCGGCAAAAAAAGGGATCAGCCAATCGTTCGAGCTCTCCACCCTGCTGCTCGACATCGAAGGGCTTAAGTTTGAGAAAGAGCGGAGCGAGGTGCTGATCCGCTATCTGGAGAGCCGTTCCGACACCCAGCAACAGCATAAGCGATGATTCGTGCTGAGCATCCTACACCCCACCCTCCTTCTATCCCCCACATTACCCATATGATCACCAGAAACCACTCTTTTTTTTGTGATTCATGGATCAATATTCAAAAGTTTGCTATACCTTTGCATTGAATTTTGGTGTTGCTCACTTCACACGGCTTCGAAGTGAACGATGAAAAGGGAATCAGGTGCAAATCCTGAACAGACCCGCTGCTGTAAGCTCCGCTTACGTGCTGAACAAAGACCTCACTTGCCACTGTCCCCCCGGGATGGGAAGGCGTTCAGACACGGGAGTAAGTCAGAAGACCTGCCAATGATTCGCACATCAGTTACATGGCTTTCGGGGAATAAAGCTTGAAAACAACACGCAAGAGAATCATTTTTTTATTTCGTGTTCCATTTTCATCAGGCTTTACCGGAATAATATTCGGTATAGATGAGGTTTCTTATTCAATCTGTTTGTTTGTTGGCGTTGATCGCCTGCATTGCACCGGCCGATGTCGCAGCACAATCGGTATCCGACACCATCGGGCTGCCGGAGGTGGTGGTTACCGAGCGTTTCAGCGACCGTGAGATCCGCTCCACGGCACCCCATCATATCCTTACCGCCGATCAGATCGGCCAGCTCAACGCGCTGCAATTATCCGATGCGGTGAAGCACCTGCCGGGTGTCACCATCCGCGACTATGGCGGCATCGGTGGCTTGAAGACCATCTCGGTACGCAGCCTGGGGGCCCACCATACGGCGGTGAGTTACAACGGCATCCCGCTCGCTGATCAACAGACGGGACAGATCGACATTGGCCGGTTCTCGCTCGACAACGTGGAGCGGCTGACGCTCCACAATGGAGAGGACGACCGTATTTTCCGTCCTGCCCGCACCTTTGCCGCCGCTTCGGCCCTGGAGATCACCACCGCTGCCCCCCGCTTTACAGGTAACAGCAGGGTGAATGGCAAGGCCACCCTGCGGGGCGGCTCTTTCGGGCTCATCAACCCTTCCCTCCTGCTCAACGGCAAGCTGTCTGAAAGGGTGAGCGCCACTCTCAGCGGCGAGTGGATGAGCTCCCGCGGCGACTATCCCTACCTGCTGCGATACGGCCCCTCAGCCGGTGACAGCACCTCCATGGAGCGACGCATCAATGGTGATGTGAATAAAGGGCGACTGGAATCGTCGCTCCATGCACGATTCTCCGATCACAGCCGGGGCGATCTGCGCCTCTATTACTATCACTCGGAACGGGGCCTGCCGGGGGCTACCATCTATTACAACACCCTTCACGATTCCGGTCAGCGGTTGTGGGACAGAAGCTTCTTCCTGCAGGGCCATTTTGAGCATGCGTTCTCCCGCAGGTGGGAGCTGCAGGCCCATGGCAAGTACCAGCGCACATACCTGCGTTACCTCGATCCCTCCTACCTGGGAGCAGAGGGCATGATTGAGGATATCTTCACACAGCAGGAGCGTTACGGCTCCCTGTCGGCACTCTACCGTGCTTTCAACAACCTCTCTTTCTCCGCATCGGCCGACCTGATATCGGCCACCCTGCATGCCAACCGGAAAGGGTTTGTCACCCCCACCCGGCTCACCTCCCACACGGTGGTCGCCGCCAAGTGGGTCAGCGAGCGCCTCCTGGCCACTGCCAGCCTGCTTCATACCCAGACCTTCGAGTCGGCCGAAAACGGGATGGCCGGCACCAACCGCCGGCGGCTCTCACCCTACCTGAGTGCATCCTACAAGCCTCTCCAGGGTCGTGACCTCCGATTGCGGGCCTTTTATAAAAAGAGCTTCCGGCTACCCACCTTCAACGATCTCTACTATCCGCAGGTGGGGGTGCGCAACCTGCTGCCCGAAGATGCACAGCAGTTCAATATCGGGCTCACGCTGGGCCGCTCTCCGGGTACACCGCTGAAGCAGCTTACGCTAACAGCCGACCTTTTCCACAACCGGGTGGATAACAAGATCGTGGCTTACCCTACCGGCAACCTGCACCAGTGGGCCATGATCAACGTGGGGAGGGTGATCATCAACGGGGCCGATCTCTCGCTGGAGAGCGTGACATCGCTGACTGAGAAGATGATGCTCCATGCAGGTGTCAACTACAGCTGGCAGTCGGCTCTCGACCGTACCGACCCGCAGCAGGTGAACTACGGGCACCAGTTGCCCTACACCCCCCGTCACTCGGGGTCAGCCCATGCTGCGTTGGAGTTTAGAGAGCTGCAGTTCGCTTACGCCCTGATCTGGTCGGGGGCACGCTTTAGCAATGGGTACAACGATGCTGAATACCGGATGAAAGGGTATGCCGACCACAGCCTCTCCCTTCAGAAATCCTTTTCTACCCGACGGGGAACACTCACGCTCATAGGTGAAGCACTTAACCTGGCGGGCAGGAACTACGAGATTGTACGGAACTACCCCATGCCGGGTCGTTCCTACAGAATAACATTATCCATTCACTATTAATTAAATGATTCAACACAATGAACAAAAATCGACTTTTTTATTACATGATTCTTTTGGCGGGGCTACTGCTCTGGAGCTGTGACGATAACGACAATCCCGGTGAAGAGATACCGAGCGAAGGGAAAGCGCTGCTGATCCTAAACGAGGGAAGCATGGGTGGAAACAATGCCACCCTGGCGCGATACGACCTGCAAGCGGAGGTGATCGACAAAACATATTTTAACAGCGTGAATGAAAAAGGGCTGGGTGATGTGGCCAATGACATGATACAGTATGGATCGAAGATCTACATCGCTGTCAACATGTCGGGAACCATTGAGGTGCTGGAGTCGGCAACGGGCCGATCAATCCGGCAAATTGCAATGAAGACGACCGGGGACCAGAGCAAGGAGCCACGTCGCCTTGCCGCCTATGGCGGGAAGGTTTATGTCACCTCTTTCGACGACACGGTGACCCGCATCGACACCCTCTTGCTGACCATTGACGGGTCGGTGACCGTTGGGATGGACCCGGAGGGAATCGCCATCAGGGACAATAAGATCTACGTGGCCAACTCGGGGGGATTGAACTGGGACAATGGGTATGACAACACCCTCTCGGTGATCGACCTCACCACCTTCTCCGAGGAGAAAAAGATCGAGGTGGGCACCAATCCGAATGCAGTGCAGGCAGACAGCCAGGGAGACATCTACCTCTCGGTAACGGGTAACTATGGCGATGAGCCGGCTGCTTTCAAGGTGATCCGCTCCGGTAGCAGCACGGCAGAGACAATTGCCGGCATCGGATCGCCGCAGAAGTTTGTGATCAGCAACAACAGAGCCTATATCATCAGCGGCGCGTACCAGGAACCCTACAGGCTGGTCGTCTACGACTGTCTGGAGGAGAAGATCATTACCGATAACTTCATCAGCGACGGCACCGGGATCGCGATCATGTACAACGTCTCGGTTGACCCCCTCACTGGTGATCTCTTTGTCACATCCACCGACTACGTGCATCCCGGTGATCTCTATTGGTTCGACCAGAGTGGCAAACTAAAAAAGCAGCTCAGCGCAGTGGGCATCAACCCCTCGGTGGTGCTTGTGCAGAATTAAAAAAAACTGCCGGACAAATTCTCTGCCGGCAGCTTTCTCTCTACTTATTTATTATTTTGATCAGAAAGGCATTCCAAGTGATTGGCGTGCCTTTTGCTTTTAGCTAATCCAGTTTCAGCACCGCGAGGAACGCCTTCTGCGGCACCTCCACGTTCCCCACCTGCTTCATTCGCTTCTTACCCTCTTTCTGTTTTTCGAGCAGCTTCCGCTTGCGGGAGATGTCGCCGCCGTAGCACTTCGCCGTCACATCCTTACGCACTGCCTTCACCGTCTCACGGGCGATGATCTTGGCGCCGATGGCCGCCTGGATGGCGATGTCGAACTGCTGGCGGGGGATCAGCTCCTTCAGCTTCTCGCACATGCGTCGTCCGAACGACTGTGCGTTGTCGATGTGCGTCAGCGTGGAGAGTGCATCCACCGGCTCCCCGTTCAGCAGGATATCCATCTTCACCAGCTTCGAAGGACGGAAATCGTGCATATGATAGTCGAACGAAGCATATCCTTTTGAGATGCTTTTGAGCTTATCGTAGAAGTCGATCACAATCTCCCCCAGCGGCAGGTCATAGATGATCTCTACACGGTCGCCGGAGATATACTCCTGCTTGATCAGCACTCCCCGCTTGCCGAGGCAGAGCGTCATGATCGGCCCTATGTAGGTGGTACTGGTGATGACCGAGGCACGGATGAAAGGCTCCTCGATCCGCTCTATCAGCGTGGGATCGGGCAGCCCGCTGGGGTTGTGCACCTCCTTCATGCCGCCTTTCTTGTCGTAGACCCTGTAGGATACGTTGGGCACGGTGGTGATCACATCCATGTTGAACTCGCGCTCCAACCGCTCCTGGATGATCTCCATGTGGAGCAGCCCCAGGAATCCGCAGCGAAAGCCGAAGCCCAGCGCTACGGACGACTCAGGCTGGAACGTGAGCGAGGCATCGTTGAGCTGTAGCTTCTCGAGTGAGGCACGCAGGTTCTCAAACTCCTCGCTCTCTATGGGGTAAACGCCGGCGAAGACCATCGGCTTCACCTCCTCGAAGCCGGCGATCGCCTTGCTGGCAGGCCGTTTCACATGGGTGATGGTATCCCCCACCTTCACCTCCTTCGAGGTCTTGATGCCGGAGATGATATAACCTACGTTGCCGCACTGCACCTCGTCGCGGGGCATCATGGTGAGACGCAGGATGCCTACTTCATCCGCTTCGTACTCCTTACCGGTGTTGATGAACTTCACCAGGTCTCCCTTGCGGATGGAGCCGTTCATGATCTTGTAATAGGCGATGATGCCCCGGAAGGGGTTGAAGACCGAGTCGAAGATCAACGCCTGCAATGGTGCATCGGGGTCGCCCACAGGTGCCGGCACCCTTTCGATGATCGCTTTCAGGATCTGTTCGATGCCGAGGCCGGTCTTGCCGCTGGCGCGGATCACCTCCTCGCGCTTGCAGCCCAGCAGGTCCACGATCTGGTCTTCCACCTCGTCGGGCATGGCGCTTTCCAGGTCCACTTTGTTGAGTACCGGGATGATCTCCAGGTCATGCTCAAGGGCCATATACACGTTCGAGATGGTCTGTGCCTGAATGCCCTGTGCCGCATCGACCACCAGGAGGGCACCCTCGCAGGCAGCGATGGAACGTGACACCTCGTAGGAGAAATCCACGTGTCCCGGGGTGTCGATCAGGTTGAGGGTATACTTCTCACCTTCGTAGGTATATTCCATCTCGATGGCGTGGCTCTTGATGGTGATACCTCGTTCGCGCTCCAGGTCCATGTTGTCGAGCACCTGTGCCTGCAGATCCTTGCCTTCAACGGTTCCGGTAAACTCCAGCAGGCGGTCGGCCAGGGTGCTCTTCCCATGGTCAATATGGGCGATGATACAAAAGTTGCGTATATTCTTCATCTGTTGTCTGTCAAACCTCTATCCCGCTATCCTACCCATGAGATGGTTGATGGAGGGAAGGTACGGGATCGATGTTCGTTAAGCGTCAATTTAAAATTCGGCATTTTTGGGTGTTCGCGGAAACGGGATCACGTCACGGATATTGGTCATTCCGGTGATGAAGAGCATCAGCCGCTCGAAGCCGAGGCCGAAGCCGGCGTGCGGTGCGGTACCGAACTTGCGGGTTTCGAGGTACCACCAGATGGGATCGGTACGCATGCCGGTCTCTTCGATTCGTTTCATCAGCTTGTCGTAGTCCGCTTCCCGTTCCGATCCGCCAATGATCTCTCCGATCTTGGGGAAGAGCACATCCATGGCGCGTACCGTTTTGCCATCGTCGTTCTGCTTCATGTAGAACGATTTGATCTCCTTCGGATAATCGGTCAGGATCACCGGTCGCTTGAAATGCTTCTCCACCAGGTAACGTTCATGCTCCGACTGCAGGTCGGCACCCCAGTAAACGGGGAACTCAAACTTCTGTCCCGACTCCTCCAGGATCTTCACCCCCTCGGTGTAGGTGAGCCGCACGAAATCGTTCTCCACCACGAACTTCAGCCTGTCCGGCAGCTCATTGTCGTACATCCTGGCGAGGAAGGCGATATCCTCGCTGCAGTGCTCCAGCGCGTAGCGGATCAGGTACTTCAGAAAATCCTCGGCCAGATCCATGTTGTCGTGGATGTCATAGAACGCCACCTCTGGCTCAATCATCCAGAACTCGGCCAGGTGGCGTGGTGTGTTGGAGTTCTCTGCACGGAAGGTAGGACCAAAGGTGTAGATGGCACCCAGCGCCATGGCACCCAGCTCACCCTCGAGCTGACCCGATACGGTGAGGTTGGTCTGCATGCCGAAGAAGTCCTGCGTGTAATCCACCTTCCCCTCTTCATCGCGGGGCGGGTTGCCTGTATCAAGGGTGGTCACGCTGAACATGGAGCCGGCACCTTCGGCATCCGAAGCGGTGATGATGGGGGTATGGAAATAGTAGAATCCCCTGTCGTTGAAGAACTTGTGAATGGCGTACGACATGTGGTGGCGCATGCGGAAGATGGCACCGAAGGTGTTGGTGCGGGGGCGCAGGTGTGCAATCTCACGAAGGAACTCCAGGGAGTGCCCCTTTTTTTGCAGGGGGTAAGTTGTCGGATCGGCCGGGCCGTAGATCTCTACCTCGGTGGCCTGGATCTCCACGGTTTGACCCTGTCCCTGCGACTCCACCAGCCGCCCGTTTACATTGATGCAGGCGCCGGTGGTGATTGGCTTCAGGAACTCTTCACCAAACTGCGCTATATCAATCACAATCTGTATGTTGTTGATGGTCGATCCGTCGTTCAGTGCGACGAAGCCCACATTCTTGTTGCCTCTGCGGGTGCGTACCCACCCTTTCACGTTTATCTCCTCACCGAGGCTGGTGAGCTGTAACGCATCGGTAATTTTTGTTCGTTTAATTTGTTTCATACCTCACTGCGTCTCCCCAGAAGAGAGACTTTATACTTATTCTATTTTTAAAAAAAAAGTTCCCTCCGTATCTCTTACGGAGGAACAAATGAACCATCGTTAATCAAAGGCACCCATACGGAGCATGTTCACCTCCTGCTCCGAGAGGTAGCGCCACTTGCCTCGAGAGAGCTTTTTCTTGGTGAGTCCGGCAAAGTAGACCCTGTCGAGCTTCAGCACGCGGTATCCCAGCTTCTCGAAGATACGGCGCACCACGCGGTTCTTGCCGGAGTGGATCTCGATGCCCACCTGGGTGAGGTCCTCCTCGGTCACGTAGCTGATGGCATCGGCATGGATCTCGCCATCCTCCAGCTCAATCCCGTCGGCGATCGCCTGCATATGCTCCATGGTCACCGGCTTGTCGAGCCACACCTGGTAGATCTTCCGTTTCTCGTATTTGGGATGTGTTAATTTTGATGCCAGGTCACCGTCGTTGGTGAGCAGCAGCACCCCCGTGGTAGCTCTGTCGAGGCGTCCCACCGGGTAGATCCGTTCGGAGCAGGCGCTCTTCACCAGCTCCATCACCGTCTTGCGGTTCTCCGGGTCGTCGGTGGTGGTGACAAACCCTTTTGGTTTGTTCAGCAGCACATAGACCTTGCTCTCCAGTCGTACCGGCTGGTTGTGGAACATCACCTCGTCGGCGCGGGTGATCTTGGTACCCAGCTCAGTCACCACCTCACCGTTCACCTTCACCACACCGGCAGCGATGAACTCATCAGCTTCACGGCGGGAGCAGACACCGGCGTTGGCCAGGTACTTGTTCAGGCGGATGGGTGCATTGGGGTCGGCATTCTCCTTGTACTTGATCTGCTTGAATGGTTTTTTCTTCTTCAGCTTCTTGCCGCCGGGACCCATGGTTGTCTGGCCGCTTCGTTGCTGGGAGGGGCCTCCCCAGGAGCGACTGCCCTGGTTTGCTCCGGGGCCTCTTCTCTGGGGAACGGTGCGCTCTCCTACCCTGGGGCGACGTTTTCTGGGTGCGCCCTCCTGATTGCCATAGCTGTTCCCCTGTGGTGCATTTTCCCAGTTGCGGTTGTAGGATCTCTCAGAGGGTTGACGGTCAGAGGGTTTCTCAGAGGGTTGACGGTCATAGTACCTGTCGGATGACTGTCTGTCGTAGGGCCTGCTGTAGGGTTTACCGGCAGACCGGTATTCCTCTTGGTTTGGCCTCCGCTCATTACCATAATTGCGGTTCGGTGCAGCGTGTCTCTCATTGTTCGCGCTAAAAAATTGTCGTTTGGGGCGCGATTCTTCGTTGTTTGTTGTCATTGTCGTTGCTTTGTTTGTGATTACAGTTGAAACCTCACGGTTTTAATTTATTTCTTCCTAAAACTTCCATCTCAACGCAGTGCAGGCACAGGAGGCATGGAATTTCCAAACTCGATGCGTTCAGTACGCTTGTTTTTCGATCTACATTCAGGTGATTCCCTCAGGATGATATCACCATGTCAGATACCAGTGTAATTTTGGGGTGTAATGGCTTTTAATTCCTCTTTGATCTTTTCGTTTACATCCAATGTCCCGATGAACTCCGCAATACGCTCTCTCGTGATCTCTCTGTTGGTTCGTGTAAGCGCTTTCAATGCCTCATAGGGTTTCGGATATCCTTCTCTTCTCAGGATGGTCTGGATCGCTTCAGCAACCACTGCCCAGCTCTTCTCCAGATCCTGTTCAATCGCCTCTCTGTTTAATAACAATTTATCCAACCCTTTTGTTGTACTTTTCAGGGCAATTAATCCGTGTGCGAGGGGTACCCCTATGTTGCGTATCACAGTAGAGTCTGTGAGGTCGCGTTGCAAGCGCGAAACAGGCAGTTTTGCGGAGAGATGTTCCAGCAGTGCATTGGCGATCCCAAGATTCCCTTCGGCATTTTCAAAGTCGATAGGATTCACCTTGTGCGGCATGGCCGATGAGCCCACCTCACCCTCCCTGATCTTCTGCTTGAAGTACTCCATCGAGATGTACTGCCACATGTCGCGGGTGAAATCGATCAGGATGGTGTGGATCCGCTTCAGCGCATCGAACGAAGCTGCCAGGGTGTCGTAGTTCGATATCTGGGTGGTGTATTCCTCCCTTACCAGATGCAGCTTCTCCTGCAGGAACTGTTCAGCGAACCGTTTCCAGTCGATATGAGGATAAGCCACATGGTGTGCGTTAAAGTTACCGGTGGCGCCACCAAATTTGGCTTTTACCGGAATTTGCTTCAATACCTCTGTCTGGCTGTTGAGCCGGTAAGCAAACACCATCATCTCCTTGCCAAGCCTGGTGGGTGATGCCGGTTGCCCATGCGTGCGTGCCAGCATGGGGATATCTTTCCACGCCTCGGCGTATGTCTCTATTTGGGCAGTGACCTTTTCGAGTGCCGGGATATAAACTGTTTGCAGTGCCTCCTGCCACATCATCGGCGTGGCGGTGTTGTTGATATCCTGCGAAGTGAGTCCGAAGTGAATGAACTCCTTGTATGCTGAGAGCTTTAGCCGGTTGAACTGCTCTTTCAGGAAATACTCCACTGCTTTCACGTCGTGGTTGGTGATCTTTTCAATCTCTTTTACCTGTTGTGCATCCGACTCGGAAAAGTTGCGGTAAAGCTGCCGCAAGCCGTCAAATAGTGCCTGATCGACCTGATGAAGGGGTTCAATCCTGGCTTCGCACAAGGCGATAAAATATTCGATCTCTACTTTCACCCGGTACCTGATCAATGCATATTCCGAAAAATAGGCACTCAGCTCACCGGTCTTGTCTCTATATCGTCCGTCGACGGGGGAAATTGCAGTCAGTTGGTTTAACTCCATTTTTGTAGTTGTTGCGCAATGCAGATTGTTGGGTTCGGATTCTGAGTTACGGAAAATCACTTCCCGCAAGTTTTCATCTCAGTCTCATTGAAAATTGAATTTTCCCGAAAAAAATATAACTCCCTATGATTTCGGTACAAAAATAGCAAATATTACAGAGCTGAAAAAATATTTATAAAATTATTTTGCGGGAAAACAAAAAGAGTCTATCTTTGCATCACTTTTTCAGAAAGGGATCTCCGGGATCAGGAAACAACCTCCGGGAAAGGAGTTCCGAGCAGGGAAAAGCGTATTTTTTTCAGGGCGTTTAGCTCAGCTGGTTCAGAGCATCTGCCTTACAAGCAGAGGGTCGGCGGTTCGAATCCGTCAACGCCCACCTGATTATCAAACACTCATCGATTCATTTCGGTGAGTGTTTTTCTTTCAAAAAAATTTCTCCTTCCTTCGCTTATTAAAACACATATTTATATACGTTCAATTAGTTCTTTTCTTATAATTTAGTAAAGGGAGATATCCTTGGTAAGATTGTTTCTCATACTATCTATGCAAAAATCGAGATTTCGACTGTCGGATTAAATGTAAGAAAAATGGTCCAATTGCTTGATTGAATAAATTTATTTTCTATTTTTGACGCAGTAAATATGATTCGCAGCAGATCATTATTCGCAGCAGATGAAAAAATTATCGCGACGCAGTTTTCTCCGTACAGGTTTTGCAAGCTTTGCCGGATTAACCATGGTTGGGCGGGGTTCATTTATGCCCGAAGTCACTGTTGACAAAGTTAAATTAGGAAACAGCGGACTGCATGTCTCCCGGATTGCATGGGGCACCGGGACCATAGGGGGCTCAAAGGCATCGAACCAAACCCGCCTGGGAATGAATAAATTTGAAGCAATGGCTCATCACGCTTATGACCGGGGGATCAGATTTTTCGATATGGCCGATTCATACGGCTCACATCAATATGTAGGCAATGCCATTCAAAGCCTGCCTAGGGAGAAGATTACCCTGCTCACAAAAATCGGGACGCACGAAGATGGATCAGACAGAAATGTGCCCGTGCGTGACTCCCTCGATCGTTACCGGCAGGAAATGGGCACCGATTATATCGATATTGTGCTGATGCACTGTTTGATGCAGGGAGGCTGGAGCAACAACCGCAAACACTACATGGACGGGTTGTCAAAAGCCAAACAGGAGGGCATCATCAAGGCCGTAGGTGTTTCCTGTCACAACTGGGATGCCATGGTTGAAGCAGTGGATAGTCCCTGGGTGGATGTGATTTTGGCACGCATTAATCCTTTCCAGAGTCATATGGATGGGACCCCTGACAGGGTGAAAGAACTGCTGGGGAAAGCCAAAAAGAACGGAAAAGGCGTTATCGGCATGAAGATATTCGGCGAAGGAAGCCACGTGAGTGACAGCGAGCGGGAACAATCCCTTCAATTTGCACTGACCGATGCAAATATTCATTGTATGACGCTCGGCATGGAATCCATTGCTCAGGTGGACGATGCGGTGGAAAGGGTGATGCGGCTGGTGAGGGGAATCTGAAATTATTGCAATCGATATTCTTTCGGCGAAAGATTGGTATGATTCTTAAAGTATTTACCAAAGTGCGACTGACTGGGGAAATTGAGTTGCAGGCTGATTTGCTGAATCGTGAGGTCGGTCGATTTAAGCAATGCTTTGGCTTCCAGCAGCACGTAACTGTTGATCCATTCGGTGGCAGACATTCCCGTATCCTCATCAATGATTTTCGACAGATACTTTGGGGTCAAAGACAATTTATCAGCATAAAATTTAACGTCCCGATGTTGTTGATAATGATGTTCCAAAAGGTCCATAAAACGTTCTGTCAATATTACCCGTTTCGATTTCTTTTCATTTTTCAGCGATTTATGAAAGACATTTTCTATCTCAAGATACATCGCCTGCACCAGTAACTCTGCTATCTTGATCTGGTGGATATTCTCTTCTGCCCGGATAATCCGCTGAATTGCTTTGAAATAGAGCAGCATCCTCTCTGTGTTTTCTTTCGAAAGCGGTGTCCACGGATCTGTCTTCACTGCATTTCTCAAGGTATGCAAATCTTTGATGTAGAATGCCGTTAGACTATCCACAGATTGATGGGATATAATGAGGTAATAACCATAGAAATCGCTGCTGTACCCTTTGATTTCGAGTATCTGATGGGGTAACACCACAAACAGAGCAGGAGCCTTTAGGGTAAAATGCTTTAAATTAACACTTCCTTCCATGCTGCCCATCGTACAAATAATAACCGCTGTGATATCCACCTTAAAGGGATTCTCAAAGGATGAATGAATCACGGGATCTTCAAGTAAGATCAAGTCTTCACCAATGGCATCCGCTTTCTCAAGATTTATTTCAGATCGCCAGTCAAAAAGAGAGATTGATTTATTGTACATTTTTTTTTCGAAATTAGGCAAAAAGGTCGATAATGGAACAAAAATAAGCCATTTATTCCAATATTAATGGATTATATGCCTTTTTTTACATATTCATATCAGCTACTTTTATTGAACCAAAACGGGAGTAGAAAATGCAACCGGCTGACAAATTAGTTACTTTAAATAAAACTCACGATGAAACAAAATTTAGGTAGCAGTCTGGCAAGTTTTGGGTTGAAACAGGCTTTTTCCTATTTGGAAAGCAATCCCCAGAAAAATATGCCCCAACTGATCAAATGGGCAGAGAAATTCGACTGGAAAGGAAATTATTCCAGAGAAATTAGGGGTGTAAAGAAATCACTTTCTGATCCGGATAACAATTGGAATATCTTTGTCAACAAATTCTGGGAACTTGATCCAGGGATACGAAAAAAAACATTTGAGAATTTTTTCGTGAATGGTGTTTTTAGGGCAAGGAACAAACTGGACGAATCGCGTGCCAGGTATCAGTGTAATGTGCCCTGGGCAATTTTGATGGACCCTACATCAGCGTGTAATTTGAGATGCACCGGTTGCTGGGCCGCCGATTACGGGAACAAGATGAATATGAGTTACGAGACGCTCGACGATATCATCCGGCAGGGAAAAGAACTGGGTACCTATTTTTACATCTATTCGGGGGGTGAACCCCTGATCAGGAAAAAAGATATTATCCGGCTGTGCGAAAAACACAACGATTGCATGTTTCTTGCTTTTACCAACGCAACGCTCATTGACGAAGCTTTTGCCAATGAAATGCTGCGTGTTAAAAACTTTATACCGGCCATCAGCCTGGAGGGTTTTGAAAAGGAAACTGACTCCCGCCGTGGAGAAGGGACATTTAAAGCGGTTGAAAAAGCGATGGATATCCTTCACAGCAAGAAATTGTTATTCGGTGTCTCATGTACGTATACCCGTGCCAATACGGAAATGATCGGCAGTGAGAAATATTTTGATTTTATGATCGACAAAGGGGCCATGTTTGCCTGGTTCTTTACCTACATGCCGGTTGGCGTGAATGCTGTTCCCGAGTTGCTGGCAACACCGGAACAGAGAAAATTCATGTATCAGCAGATTCGCAAATTCAGAAAAAGCAAACCTCTTTTTACCATGGACTTCTGGAATGACGGCGAATATGTGAACGGTTGTATCGCCGGCGGGCGCAACTATCTGCACATCAATGCGAATGGCGATATAGAACCGTGTGCATTTATTCATTATTCCGATTCAAATATTCACGAAACTACCCTATTGGAAGCATATCAATCTCCTCTGTTTATGCAATATAAACAGAATCAACCGTTCAGTGAAAATATGCTGCGCCCCTGTCCTTTGCTGGATCACGAACATAAACTGGCCGAAATGGTTGATAAAACAGCAGCAAAATCAACCGATCTGGAACATCCGGAAGATGTGGACGATCTTTGTGCAAAGACTGTGAATGCAGCAAAAAACTGGAAACCGGTTGCGGATGAATTGTGGAGACAAGCGCCTTCACCAAACTAAACTTGTGGGTAAAAAAACTATATTCAGGGCTATTTCTTTCAGACTTTTTGAGCCTGTTTTTATCCAATTCGGAATAATTAGCTATATTTGCCGGTTCAATCAGGGTATCTGATACAACACGCTCCCACTTTTTCCGAAGTGTGTGGTTATTTGCACCTTATGGAGAGAATCAAAGGGAGGATTTCCGGAATGAATTGCTTATCTCCTTTACCCAAGTGAGTATTCTTAATCATTTGAGTAACAGGCATATAAGCAAATGTCGCTATTATTTATAACTTCTTGATTCTTAATGCTTTATTCAAAATGATTTGCTTAATGAAGATAAGCAGTTAAAATGAATACATTGGCTTTTCAAAAACAAATTAGAGTCAAAGAGGGAATACCGGAAATAATTTAGATCGGGTGCAATGCTATATCAGACTCATTAATATACCTTAAATCCGCAATCAAATTTCCTTAAAAAGGAGCAAAGTGCTATCAAATAAACACTTGCAACACTTTGCCGTTTGAAAAATTTTCACTAATTTTGGTGACTACAGACTTCGCCAGAAATTTTAATATAATTTTTAAAAACATGCTATTTTGTCATTTCTAAATTATTGATAATCAAATATTTAATTTTTTTGGATTTTTTCGATTTTAATGTCCAATTATTTTTTTGCGATTAATGCTTCATGCATGTTTTATATAATAAAAAATATTTTATTAAAAATTTTACTCAATTCTAAAAGGGTTAAAATGGAATGTCCAATTACATATCGTTTGATAATCAGCACTTTGCCATTTAGTCAAACTGACGAAGTCT
>JAHDQF010000051.1 GCA_018433945.1 Proteiniphilum sp.
AGCCCTCAATAAGCTGATATATAACAACATCAATCCAGGGATAGCGGCATGAGGAAAAATTCAAAAAAAGTTACAACAGGATGTCGACAACCCTGCGACATTCTTCATCATTGTTCAGGAAAAGGGCACCTGAGTAGTTACAAAAAGTCTTACATAAGAATTTTTTTTATTGTCTTAGTTCTTTTGAATTTCTGGCCGTTAGATGTATCTTCTCAATATTTTGGCCGGAACAAGCCGCATTACAGAACATTTAATTACGATGTGCTGCATACACCCAATTTTGAAATATACCACTACCTGGAAAACGATACCTTTATGACCCGTTTTGCTGAATGGGCCGAAGAGTGGTACGTGATGCACCAGCAGTCTTTTAGAGATACCTTTCAAAATAAAAACCCGTTGATCTTATATGCCAATCACGCCGACTTTCAGCAGACCACAGCTGTCAGCGGCACCATTGGTACCACCACCGGAGGGGTTACTGAAGCTTTGAAAAACAGGGTAGTTATGCCGGTTGCTCCCACGTTGGCTCAAACCGACCATGTTTTAGGGCACGAACTGGTTCATGCGTTTCAGTTCAACCGGCTGCTTCATTCCGATTCCATTAGCGGCTCTTCATTGAATAATATTCCACTCTGGATGATTGAGGGGATGGCAGAATATTTCTCCACAGGCAGTATCGACCCCCACACAGCCATGTGGATGCGGGATGCCCTGGTGAATGACGATTTTCCCACATTGGAGCAACTCTCAACAGAACCGGCAAAATACTTTCCTTACCGCTACGGCCATGCGTTTTGGGCTATGATTGGCAAAACCTGGGGCGATTCGCTCATCGTTCCCCTTCTTACACAAACCGCCCAATATGGACTGGATCAGGCGCTCGATTCAATCATGGGTTTCAACTCCAAAACGCTTTCAGGATTATGGAAAAGTGCCATGGAAACTTATTACAATAAATACCTTGAAGATTCGGCAGCTTATGTCGCAGGCAAAAAAATCATTTCTGAAAAGAACGCCGGAAGAACGAATTTGTCGCCATCACTCAGTCCCGACGGAAAATATCTGGCTTTTTTTTCGGAAAAAGATATTTTTACCTTCGACTTGTTTCTGTCCGATGCTGAAACGGGGAAGGTCATCAAAAAACTATCGAGCATCACCCTTAACCACGAAATTGATGATTTTAGTTTTAACGAGTCGGCAGGAACATGGTCGCCCGACAGCAAAAAATTTGCTTTTGTCATCTTTAAAAACGGGAAAAATAAACTGGCGATTGTGGATGTGGAACGTGCCAAAATTACCGATGAAATTGAATTTGACAATGTTCCTTCCTTTTACAATCCGGAATGGTCACCAGATGGCAGGTACATAGTTTTTTCAGGATTGGTGGAAGGTGTTGCCGATCTATACATCTACAACACCCAGACTGGGAATATTACGAAACTTACCGATGGTTTTTCATCCGAAATTCACCCGTCGTGGTCGCCCGATGGAAATTTTGTGGTTTTTGTAGATGAAGAAATGAATAAAGACCGAAAGGCCAAAAAATTCACGCCATATTTGAAAATTATCGACATTCGGACAAAAGAAGTACAAAAATTGGATGTTTTCCCCGGTGCCGACAATCTGAATCCCCGCTTTTCGCATGATGGAAGGTTGATTTATTTTCTCTCCAATTCCGATGGTTTTAGAAATTTATTTGCTTACGACCTCGATTCAGAGAAAGTATACCGGTTAACCCGGCTTAAGACAGGCATCAGCGGCCTTACGCCCTATTCTCCCGCCATGAGCACAGCCATGGGGCGTGATTTGATTGCCTATACCTACTATCACAAAAACAGCTACGAAATATACACGGCTTCCTCCTCCGATTTTCGTTTTGAAGAAATGGATAAATCAACAGTAGATTTTGAACCGGGAACATTGCCACCCCTCAACCATCTTTACAGCAATATTGTGGATGCGACACTTTACAAACGGTGGGAAAATGACTTGACGCTTCATCCTGATTCGGTGAAGATAATTCCTTACAGGCCGAAATTAAAACTTGATTACATTTCAAATACTGCCGGGATTGGTATTTCCACGGGCTCCCGCTACAGTACTACCAATATGGCAGGCAGTATCGCGATGATTTTCAGCGATATGGTAGGGCAACACCAGCTTTATTCCGTGCTTGCATTGAATGGCGAGATTTACGACTTTGGCGGGCAGGTTGCCTATGTGAATCAATCCCGTAAGTTTAACTGGGGAGTCACGGCTTCGCATATTCCTTACCGTTCCGGCAATATGTTTTTCATGCCTGACACACTGACGTTCAATGACAAAAAAAATAACGAGAAATATGAAATACCGGTTACCGATTTGGTTCTTGATTATATCCGGATGTTTGAAGACAACATTTCGTTTTTTACCTACCGTGCTCTTTCACAAACACGCAGAATTGAAGCCGGTCTGTCAACATCGTGGTACTACTACAGAATTGACAGGTACCACAATTATTATGACGATTTTGGGCTTCCTGTGACATACGGCAAGGAAAAAATGCCTGCTCCCGACGGAGGCAACTACCAAAAAATTGATTTAGCTTATGTAACCGATAATTCCTATTTTGGGATGACTGCCCCAATGCGTGGCCAGCGCGCGCGTTATCAGGTAGAGAAGTATTTTGGTGCTGTAGATTTTTTTACCGGCCTTGTGGACTACCGAAAATACTGGTTCATCAATCCGATCACAATGGCATTCCGTTTTTACCATTACGGCAGGTATGGAAAAGATTCGGAAACCAATTTAGTTTCTCCGCTATATCTGGGGTATCCATGGTTAATCAGAGGTTATGAAAATTTATCGTTTTACGGCAATTGGGAAGATAATAAGGCGGGATTCAATTCGTTGAATTACTCTCATCTTAGTGGCAGCAGGATCGCGGTAGCCAATGCCGAACTTCGCTTGCCCTTATCCGGTCCAAAGCCCCTGGCGTTAATCGGCTCGAAATATTTTTTAACCGACTTGAATTTGTTTTTTGATGCTGGTCTGGCCTGGAGCAAAGGCGAAAAACCGAAAATTACCTGGGAGAGAGCAGCTTTCGATCAGCGGGTTCCGGTATTCAGTGCTGGGGCTTCGCTTCGTATCAATGTCTTGGGATATTTGATTCTGGAACCCTATCTTGCCGTTCCGTTTCAGAATGGTGGCTGGCAAAATATCCAGTTTGGGTTAAATTTTGTTCCGGGATGGTAGTTTTTTCTGTTTTTGAATATAAATTGGTTACATTTGCGATCAGTACCACGAGATGTTTTTAGCTGTAAACAGATACTCAAATGAAATTATCACTTTCCGACCAGCTGCCAACTTATCCTCATTTCGATGAATCGATCCGCCGTGCTCCCGACAGGGGATACCGGCTCACGAAAAAACAGACCCGAATCGCGCTGCTGAATGCACTCCGTTATATCCCCCCAGCCTTGCATGAGACGCTCGCACCTGAGTTTCTGGAGGAACTGCGAACCCGTGGTCGCATCTACGGCTACCGCTATCGCCCCGAAGGCGATCTGCGGGCCAAACCGGTTGACCAGTACCTTGGGAACTGTATCGAGGGAAAGGCTTTTCAGGTAATGATCGACAACAATCTCTCTTTCGATATTGCACTCTATCCCTATGAGCTGGTCACCTATGGCGAGACGGGGCAGGTGTGCCAGAACTGGATGCAGTACCGGCTGATCAAAAAATACCTGGAGGTCATGACTCAGGAGCAGACGCTGGTAGTGGAGAGCGGTCACCCACTGGGACTCTTCCGTTCGAAGCCGGAGGCACCGCGTGTGATTATCACCAACTCGATGATGGTGGGGATGTTCGACAATCAGGCCGACTGGGAGATTGCCGCACAGATGGGTGTGGCCAACTACGGGCAGATGACCGCCGGCGGATGGATGTATATCGGTCCCCAGGGCATCGTGCACGGTACCTTTAACACGCTGCTCAATGCAGGTCGCCTGAAACTGGGCATCCCGCACAACGAAGACCTCAGGGGGCATCTTTTTGTCTCCTCCGGATTGGGCGGCATGAGCGGCGCACAGCCCAAGGCGGCTGACATCGCGGGGGCGGTATCCGTCATTGCCGAGGTGGATGGCTCACGCATAGAAACACGCCGGCAGCAGGGATGGGTGCAGCGTGTTACGGACGATAAGCAGCAGGCGTTCGACTGGGCCCGGGGGGCGATAAGTCGCAAGGAGCCGCTATCAATCGCTTATCATGGAAATATTGTGGATCTGCTGGAATATGCAGAGAAAAAGAAGATTCATATAGCATTGCTGAGCGACCAGACTTCGTGCCATGAACCCTACACGGGCGGCTATTGTCCTGCCGGTATCACCTTTGAGGAGCGTACGCGCCTGCTGCATGAGGATCGGGATGCTTTTCATACATTGGTGGACGAGTCATTGCGACGTCATTATGCCGTGATTCAGAAACTGGTAACCCGCGGCACTTATTTTTTTGATTACGGTAACTCGTTTCTGAAAGCGATCTATGATGCAGGTGTGAGGGAGATATCCCGCAATGGAACCGATGAGAAGGATGGCTTCATCTGGCCATCTTACGTGGAGGATATCATGGGCCCCGAGCTGTTCGACTATGGCTACGGCCCCTTCCGGTGGGTATGTCTGAGCGGCTCTCACGCCGACCTGATTAAAACCGACCGGGCGGCGATGGCGTGCATCGATCCCGACCGGCGGGGACAGGACCGCGACAACTGGATCTGGATACGCGATGCGGAGAAGCACAACCTGGTGGTGGGCACGCAGGCACGCATCCTCTACCAGGATGCGGAGGGGCGGCTGAAGATTGCACTGCGCTTCAATGAGATGGTGCGCAACGGTGAGATTGGACCGGTGATGCTGGGGCGCGATCACCACGACGTGAGCGGCACCGACTCTCCCTTCCGGGAGACGGCCAATATAAAAGATGGCAGCAACGTGATGGCCGATATGGCGGTGCAGTGCTTCGCCGGCAATGCCGCACGCGGCATGAGCATGGTGGTCCTCCACAACGGTGGCGGCGTAGGCATCGGCAAAGCGATCAACGGTGGCTTTGGAATGGTACTCGACGGCAGTGAAAGGGTGGATGAGACCCTCCGCTCCGCCATGATGTGGGACGTGATGGGCGGCGTGGCCCGCCGCGCCTGGGCACGCAATGAAAATGCCATGACTACAACAAAGGAGTTCAATCAAACATATCCCGACGATTATCATATAACGGAGCCTTATCTGGTAGATGATAAGATACTGGAAAGCATAACCCATACATGCGATTAAGAGGTTTCGACCGCGTGGTCCATCTGGGAAACAAGACAAGACTTTAATAAAAAACAAATAAGTATTTCATTGCCAATAAAAAGATAAAATATCTTTATTCTGAAAAACGCAAAAAAATAATGCTATTTAAAATAAAAGCCTTATTTTTGTGCGTAAAACCAAGAGCGATGGAAACAAATATTATTGAACGGTTTCATAAAAATGGCGGTTATCTCACTCGAAAAGAGATACGCACAGAGAAACAGCGTTATCAACTGCGCCGCATGACAGAAGAAAAAATTGTAAAACGCATTAAGCCTGGCTTGTATTTTTTGGAAGAGGCAACAGCATCTAAAACAATGATTGATGTAGAGCGCATTGTTCCTGAAGGTGTACTGTGCTATTATTCGGTCTGGTTCCATTACGGACTGACAACACAAATACCGCAACAGTATCATGTGGCAGTCGTCAAAAACCGCCGCATAAAACTGCCCGGTTTTCCGCCTATACAATTGCACTATTGGCAGGAAAAATATGTATCGCTTGGTAAAGAGTATCAGATCATTGAAAATCTAAGGGTACCGATGTTCGATTTGGAAAAATCGGTATGCGATGCCGTAAAGTTCCGCAATAAAATCGGTATGGATGTTTGCGCTGAAATTTTGCAGAATTATCTTGCCCTGAAAGACAGAGATTTGACAAAACTGATGCGTTATGCCAAGAACATGCGTATCGGCAATATTATGGAAACTTATATAACAATACAACTATGACAAAAAGAGAAATAAAAAATATAGAGAAATCCATTCGTTCGCGCTTGTTTAATCTTGCCGGACATCAGCAGTTGAGTTATCAGATGCTGATAATCCGCTACGCGCACGAGCGCCTGCTATACCGTTTGTCACGAAGCGCTTATCGAGAACGCTTTTATCTGAAAGGAGGCGTATTACTCTATGCTTTTGACCGGGATAATGCACGTCCTACTGTGGATATAGATTTTTCCGGCAACCGGATAGGAAATGACAAGGCACAGATTAAATCCATTTTTACGGAAATATGTAAAATAAACGATGCGCCCGACGGCATCCGTTTTGACATGGACGAAATACAGGCGACAGAAATTAATGAGAATCGCGTTTACAAAGGTATTCGCTTGATTATTACTGCCCGGATGGACACCATTATTCAACCTCTAAACGTTGATATCGGCTTTGGAGATGTAGTTGTACCCAATGCGAATGAACTGGACTATCCCCTGTTATTGCCTGACTTTCCAATGCCACGTATATTGGCATATTCTCCGGAAACAGTCATTGCCGAAAAATTTCAGGCAATGATAGAACTATCGGAAACCAATAGCAGGATGAAAGATTTTTATGACGTGTATCGAATGTTGAAAAAAGGAGGTATAGATAGCAAAAATTTAGAGCTAGCTATCACGGCTACTTTTGATAGGCGTTTCACACTGTATACCGATGACCACCCGATTTTTACGGATGACTTTGCTGAAAATAAGACAAAACAAGTGCAGTGGAAAGCTTATTTGAAAAAAATAAATTCTAATGATGAAGTGCCGGAACGTTTTGAAGACGTTGCAGGCTATATTATGAAAGAGCTTTATCCCTATTGGCTGAATAGGAAAGAAGAATAAAAGCATAGCGTTTATAGTACACCCATCAAATTATACACCACTAAATCCAAAAAATAAACAAAATGATAACAACAGAGAAGATTAATAAAAAAAACGAATATTTCTGCATCACCCGGGGATGCCAGGCCAAAGCCTGAGCTGAGCCGAAGGGTTCCCTGAGCATTGCCGAATGAAAACACAAAATCACTGAAAGTAAATTTAAGCAAAATCCTTTGGAATTTAAAAATAAAGTGTTAACCTTGCAACAGATAAATAATTCAAGCTTTCATAAGATGTACCACTACCTTGAAATCACTTCCTTATGATGGAAATTGGAGGAGGTATTATGAACAAAATCATGGAATGTGTCCCCAACTTTAGTGAGGGACGTGACAAAGAGAAAATTGAGCAGATCGCAGACGCTTTCCGGGGAAAAGAGGGTGTGAAGATGCTGGACTACAGCAGCGATGCCGACCATAACCGCTCGGTAATCACCGTGGTGGGTGAGCCGGAGCCGCTGAAGCATGCGGTCATCGATGCGATCGGCAGGGCGGTGGAGCTGATCGACCTGACGCACCACAAAGGCCAGCACCCCCGCATAGGGGCTGTGGATGTGGTGCCCTTCATACCCATCCGGAATGTGACGATGGAGGAGACAATCGTACTCTCGAAAGAGGTGGCACAAACCGCTGCGGAAAAATATCGCCTGCCGGTGTTTCTCTACGAGAAGTCGGCTTCGGCACCATACCGCGAGAACCTGGCATCGGTTCGTAAAGGAGAATTTGAGGGACTGGCAGAGAAGATGCAATTGCCGGAGTGGCAGGCTGATTTTGGTCCCTCTAAGCCACACCCCACTGCCGGAGCGGTGGCGGTCGGAGCACGTATGCCGTTGGTGGCCTACAACGTAAATCTGGGAACCGGCGACCTGGAGATCGCCAATGCCATTGCCAGAAAGGTACGTTATGTGGGCGGCGGACTGCGTTTCTGCAAGGCGATGGGTGTGGCATTGCATGATCGGGGAATCACACAGGTCTCGATGAACCTGACCGACTATACCAAAACTGCCATCTACCGCGCCCATGAGCTGGTGCGGATCGAGGCTCAGCGATATGGGGTAACGGTGGTTGGTGCCGAGGTGATCGGGCTGGTGCCGATGGCGGCACTGGTCGATTCGGCTGCCTATTACCTCGGTTTGGAAAACTTCTCGATCAACCAGGTGCTGGAAGCAAAACTCATGGAGTGAATGGCAGAAGTAACACACACCTAAAGTCTGAATAATTTGAACTGGATTGAACCGATTGCCGCGCTGCTCGGCATCCTGAGCGTATGGTACGCCCGCAAGGAGAACATCCTGGTTTTCCCTTTCGGGATCGCCAGCGTGGCCATCTACATCTACATCTGTTTCGTGGCACGCCTCTATGCCAACGCAGGCATCAACGTGGTTTACCTGATATCGAACATGTATGGATGGTACATGTGGTCGCGCACCGGCGACGACAACCAGAAGCTGCAGATCAGCCGCAACACCCCCTCGCAAAATATCCTCTCCTGGATAGCCGTGGCAGTAATCTACGTGTCAGTTTTCTTCCTGCTGCGCCGGGTGAACAGTAACGACAGTGCCTATCTGCATTCCTGGCTGCCATGGATCGATGCTTCCAACACCGCCTTTTTCCTGGTAGCTACCATCCTGATGGCGGTAAAAAAACTGGAGAACTGGCAGTTCTGGATCATTGGCAACATTGTTTCCATACCTATCTATGCATCGCAGGAACTGTACTTCACGGCCATACAGTACACCGTCTTCCTGGTGCTGGCCATCCTGGGCCGGAGAGAGTGGAGAGAGAAAGTGCGTTTTAAGGGTGAATAAGTGAAAAGAATGGATGAATAACCTGATCATACAAAATGCTGCGCAAGTAGTAACCTGCAGTGGTTTCTCCGGAAAACATGGAAAGGAGATGTCCGATTTGCAGGTGATTGAAAACGGATCGGTGGTTGTGACAGATGGCCTGATTTCTCATATTCTCAAAGCAGACGAGTCGATTCCGGTGAATAAACAGGACTACGAGATATTGAATGCCACCGGCAAAGCGCTGCTGCCCGGCTTTGTGGATCCGCATACCCATTTTGTTTTTGGCGGATATCGGGAAGAGGAGTTTTCCTGGAGGATGCGGGGCGACAGCTATATGGATATCATGAAGCGGGGAGGGGGCATCGTCAACACAACCCGGGCTACCCGTGAAGCGACGGAAGAAGAACTGTTCGAATTGGGGAGACAACGCCTCGATGCAATGATGCGGCTTGGCATCACCACCGTGGAGGGGAAGAGCGGATACGGACTGAACAGGGAGACCGAACTGAAGCAGCTGCGTGTGATGCGGCGGCTGAATGAGAACCACCCGGTGGATATTGTCCCCACCTACATGGGAGCACATGCCACCCCCGCTGAGTGGAAGGGCAGGGAGGATGCTTTTATCGATTTTCAGATCAATGAGATGTTCCCGCTGGTAGCAAAAGAGGGACTGGCCGAAGCGGTCGATATCTTCTGCGAAAAAGGCGTCTTCTCCATTGAACAATCAAGACGATATCTGACAGCCGCCAGGGAACATGGTTTTAAACTGAAAATGCATGCCGATGAAATCGCACCCCTGGGCGGGGCCGAACTGGCGGCAGAACTGCGTTGCCTCTCGGCAGATCATCTGCTGCAAGCTTCGGATGAGGGGATTCGTACCATGGCTGAGAGGGGCGTGGTGGCAACACTACTGCCATTGACCGCTTTTTCGCTACGGGAGAAATATGCACGCGGCAGGGAGATGATCGATGCCGGTTGTATGGTGGCGCTGGCGACCGACTTCAATCCGGGAAGTTCGTTCTCGGCATCGGTGCCGCTGCTCTTTGCACTGGCCTGCATCTATATGCAGCTCACTCCCGGGGAGGCGGTGGCAGCTTTAACGATCAACAGTGCTGCGGCCATTGATCGTGCCGATCGCATCGGCAGCATCGACATCGGTAAGCAGGGCGACCTGGTTTTACTCCAGTTTCCCTCCTACAAGTTTCTGCCTTACCATGTGGGAATGAATTGCGTGGAGACGGTGATTAAACGAGGGGAAATCGTATGAGGAAACTACAAGACCTGACTGTCAAAGAATTTCTTGAGAAAACCGCTGCCAATGAGGCTGTCCCCGGTGGCGGAAGCAATGCTGCTTTGAATGCTGCCATGGCGACTGCGCTGACAGAGATGGTGGCCAGCCTGACCATCGGCAGGAAGAAGTATGCCGGCGTGGAGGAGCGGATGAAACAGATTGCCGCAGAGATGTCGGAACAGCGGAGCCGCTTCATGGAGGATATCGATCGTGATGCGGAGGCATACCGCCTGGTCATGGAGGCATACCGGCTACCGAAAGAAACGGATGAAGAGATTACAACCCGTAATGAGAAAATTCAGGAAGCCACAAAAATTGCTGCCCTGGTACCGATGGAGGTGGCGGAAAGGGCTTTCGGGCTGCTCGGCACCATGCGGAAAACACTGGAAAAGGGTAACCCCAACGCTGCGACAGACGGACTGGTGGGACTCATGAACTGCCGCACCGCCATCCTGAGCGCGCTGCTCAACGTGCGCATCAACCTGGGCAGCATCACCGACCGGGCGTTTGTAGATAAGCTGACTGCAGCATGCGACCGGATGGAAAAGGAGACCATGGAACAGGAGATGGCTGCAATCAGCCGTTTAAAATCAAAACGATAAATGAAAAACATATACTATATCGGTCAGAGTGAACTGACTATCGATGACCTGGAATGGATCATCAGCGATAATATTAAGGTAGAACTGGCTCCCGAAGCCAAAGAACGTATTCAGAAATGCCGCGATTATCTGGACAGAAAGATGGAAACCCAGCAGGAGCCGATCTATGGCATCACCACCGGCTTCGGCTCACTCTGCGAAAGAACCATCACCAATGAGGATCTGAGTACATTGCAGGAGAACCTGGTAAAGTCGCACGCCTGCAGCGTGGGTGAGGAGGTGATGCCGCTGATTGTAAAGCTGATGTTCCTGCTCAAGGCACATGCCCTCTCACTGGGCTACAGCGGCGTACAGGTGGCTACCGTGCAGCGGATGCTCGACCTTTTTAACAACGACATCCTGCCTATCGTTTACGACAAGGGGTCGCTGGGTGCGTCGGGCGATCTGGCTCCGCTGGCCAACCTCTTCCTGCCGTTGATCGGGGTGGGGGACGTATTTTACAAAGGCCGCAAACGGGATATCGGCGACGTGCTCGATGAGTTCGGATGGAAGCCGATAAAACTGAAAAGCAAGGAGGGACTGGCGCTGCTCAACGGTACCCAGTTCATGTCGGCCCACGGAGTCTATGCCATCATGAAGGCACAACGTCTCTCCAGGCGGGCCGATCTGATCGCGGCCATCTCACTTGATGCCTACGACGGTCACCTTGAACCGTTCGACGAGCGGCTGCACTTGATCCGTCCCCACCCGGGGCAGCTGGAGACCAGCCAAAATATACGCAAGTTTCTGGAGGGAAGCCAGCTCATCACCAGGGAGAAAAAACACCTGCAGGATCCCTATTCGTTCCGCTGTGTGCCGCAGGTACATGGTGCCACCAAAGATGCACTCAAATACGTGAAGCAGGTGGTGGTGACCGAGATCAACTCGGTAACCGACAACCCCACCATCTTCCCCGACGACGATGAGATCATCTCTGGCGGTAACTTTCACGGTCAGCCGCTGGCCATCGCCTTCGACTTCCTGGCCATCGCCCTGGCAGAGCTGGGCAACATATCCGAACGCCGCACGGCACAGCTGATTCTCGGCAAACGCGACCTGCCGGAGTTTCTGGTGGCGAATCCCGGTTTGAACTCGGGCTTTATGATTCCCCAGTATGTGGCCGCATCGGTGGTGAGTCAGAACAAGATGTACTGCTACCCTGCCAGTACCGATTCCATCGTCTCCTCCAACGGACAGGAGGACCATGTGAGCATGGGTGCCACCTCGGCCATCAAACTGCTCAAGGTGATGGATAACCTCGATATCATCCTCTCCATTGAACTGATAAACGCTGTGCAGGCACTTGAGTTCCGTCGTCCCCTCCGCTCATCGCCCCTGATAGAGAAGGTGATGAAGGCTTTTCGCAAGGAGGTCCCTTTTATCGATGAAGATATTGTGATGTATAAAGAGATCCGTAAGACAGTGGCATTCCTGAACAAACTTCAGGTGGATGAACTCTGAGAGCCAATTTATTTGTTGAAATCGAGGTGAAAAAAAAATCGCTTTATGTATCTTTGCAGCTTCACATGATCAATCTCACATAACAACAAACCTATAACAATTGACGAAATGGTAGAGAATTTGAGGAAATCGCTCAGGGATTCTGCAGCAGCACGATGGAGTGCACTGCTCATTGTCTCGTTTACAATGATGTGCGGATATTTTTTAACGGATATCATGGCTCCGTTGGCCGGATTACTGGAAGGTCAGCTCGGCTGGTCGCGTGCAGAATATGGTACCTTCACCAGCGCATACGGATGGTTTAACGTCTTTCTGTTGATGCTGATCTTAGGCGGGATCATCCTCGACAAGCTGGGCGTGCGTATTACGGGAGTGGGGGCAGCCGCGGTGATGGTAATAGGCTCTGCAATAAAGTATTGGGCCATATCCAGCGATGTATTGCGGGGGCAGACGCTTTTCGGGCTGGACGCGCAGGTCTTCTGGGCAAGCGTTGGCTTTGCAGTTTTTGCCGTCGGCGTAGAAGTTGCCGGTATCACCGTCTCAAAGATTATCGTGAAATGGTTCAAGGGGAAGGAACTGGCCACCGCTATGGGCATGCAGGTGGCCATGGCCAGGATAGGTACCGCGCTGGCGCTGGGTTTCTCCATACCCATTGCCAAAGCTACGGGTGTGATCGATGTTTCCCGCCCGTTGCTGATCGCGCTGATCGGACTCTGTATCGGTTTGATCGCTTTCTTTATGTATGTGGTGATGGACAGGAAGTTAGATACTTCAGAAGCTGCCGGAGCGGAGGAAGAGACAAATCCGGAGGATGAATTCAAGCTGTCGGATATCGGAAAGATATTGGGTAACAGAGGCTGGTGGTACATTGCCATTCTGTGTGTACTGTTCTACTCGGCTGTATTCCCTTTCCTGAAGTATGCCACTGACCTGATGGTCAATAAGTTTGGTGTGGAAGAAGATCTCGCCGGTTTGATCCCCATGTTGCTGCCTTTCGGAAATATTCTGCTAACACCGCTCTTTGGGGGTATTTACGATAAAATAGGAAAAGGGGCGACCATCATGATCATCGGAGCCAGTCTGCTGATCATTGTACATGCCCTCTTCTCCATACCTGGATTGAACAGCTGGATCTTTGCCATGGTGCTGGTCGTATTCCTGGGTATCGCCTTTTCTTTGGTGCCTTCGGCCATGTGGCCCTCGGTGCCGAAGATTGTACCGGAAAAACGACTGGGGACCGCCTATTCGCTGATTTTCTGGGTACAGAACTGGGGACTGATGGGTGTGCCCCTTCTCATCGGCTGGGTGCTGGAGAAGTACTGCGTGACGGGACAAACGGTGCGCAACGGATTGACCGTGAACACCTATGATTATACCATCCCGATGCTGATCTTCACCAGCTTCGGTGTACTGGCTCTGGTCTTTGCCTTCCTGCTGAAAGCGGAGGATAAAAAGAAAGGGTACGGTCTGGAATCACCGAATATGCAGGAGTAGTCGCAAGATGGAAGAGTGATTGTGATCCGGACGCTGCTGGCGCGACTTTACATTTTATATATTTACACCAAAAATATATCCCACAAGGGCCGATAATCCCATCGCCACAGTTCCCCAAATGACAATCCGGAACACTCCCTTTTTTATGATAGATCCTCCTGTTTTGGCTGACACCGCACCCAATATAGCAAGCGCTATAATGGTAAAAACGTATAAAGAAGGGACCATATTGGATAAAGGGACAAACAAGACAACCAAAAGAGGCAGCACTCCTCCGGCCAAAAAGGAAGCGCAGGAAGCTAAAGCAGCCTGAATAGGGTTAGCCTGGCTCATTTCGTTGATGCCCAGTTCATCCCTCACATGAGCACCCAAAGCGTCTTTTTCCATCAATTCTTTGGCAACCAAACCGGCTGTTTCTTTTTTTAAGCCACGTCGCTCATATATTTCTGCCAAAATCTTTAATTCAACATCAGGCATCTCGTTTAATTCCTGTCTCTCTCTTTCGATATCAGCTTTTTCAATATCAGTTTGCGAACTGACGGATACATACTCACCGGCAGCCATTGAAATGGCACCGGCTACCAAACCGGCAACAGCTGCCAGTAAAACAGGCGCTCTTTCTGAATTGGCGGCTGCAACACCAACGGCAAGACTTGAAATAGAAATGATTCCGTCATTTGCTCCTAACACAGCGGCTCTGAGCCAGTTACTGCGACCTATAAAATGGCTGTCTAAATAGTTGTCAATCGTAATTGTTTTGTTTTCCATTTTATTTGTTCTTTTTTATAGCGTAATGATCAGCATGGTGCAATTGTTTATTTTATAACGGATTATAACGGAATCAGGTACGCCGCGTAGATATGGCTCGCCAGTCCCAATAGCACGAAGAAATGAAAAACGGCGTGGACAAACTCCCGCCTGGCAGTAGCATAGATTACAGCTCCGGAAATATAGAAGAGACCGCCAACAAGCAGCCAGATCACCGTATCGATGGCATCGGCTGCCCGGGCAACTTCTATCAGCGGCTTAAAGGCGATCAGCACGATGAGGCCCATCAGCACATAGGAGGCGGTTTTGAGGTTACTGTTCCGCTTTAGCGGACGGAAGCTGATGAGGATGCCGGTGAAGGCGATCAGCCAGACCACCCCGAAGATGAGCCAGCTCAAGTAAGGTTCCTCGCGAAGTAGTATCAGTGTGAAAGGGGAGTAGCTGGCCGCGATCAGCAGGTAGATGGCCGCATGGTCGTAGTGACGCAGTTTCGCCTTTTGTACCGGCTCCTGCACGTAGTGGTAGAGAGTGGAGGCACCCATACAGCCAATCATCCCCAGTCCGAAGAGCACATATGCCACTACCGCTCTTGGGTTGCCCGCCACGACGGCTCTTTCAATCAGCAGGATCGCGCCCGCAACTCCCATCAGTAGCCCCAGTGCGTGTGTCAGGTAATTGGCTTTCTCTTCCCTTTCGGTATAAAATTTCTCTTTGGACATGCAACAGGTTTGATTGTAACGTAAAGGTACAACAAAATCCTGACAAAAAGTCACTCTTTTGCAAATGGCAAAGATTTTGACCATCATTAGTAAAAAACAAAAACAAAAGCATATGAATTTTAACAATTTCACCATAAAGGCGCAGGAGTCCGTGCAGAAGGCGATCGACCTGGCGCAGGCCAACAGCCAGCAGCTGATTGAACCATCACACCTGCTCAGGGGGGTGATGATGACGGCTGACAACATAACCGGATTCCTTTTTCAGAAGTTGGGCGTGAACGGTACGCAGCTGGAGAAAGTACTCGACCGGGAGATCGAATCCTATCCCCATGTGTCGGGCGGAGAACCGATGCTGAGTCGTGAGACCAATGCAGTGTTCCAGAAGGCAAGCGACCTTGCCTCGAAAATGGGCGACCAGTTTGTCTCGGTGGAGCATCTGCTGTTGGCATTGACAGAGGTGAAGAGCAATGCCTCGCGGATGATGCAGGATGCCGGCATCACACCCGGTGACCTGCGTAAGGCGGTGGATGAGCTGCGCAAGGGGGAGAAGGTGACCAGCCAGAGTGCGGAGGAGACCTACCAGTCGCTTGCCAAGTATGCTGTCAATCTCACCTAGCGGGCCCTCAATGGCAAGCTGGACCCGGTGATCGGTCGTGATGAGGAGATCCGCCGTGTGCTGCAGATCCTGAGCCGTCGCACCAAGAACAACCCAATCCTGGTCGGTGAGCCGGGAACAGGAAAGACCGCCATCGCCGAGGGGTTGGCCTACCGCATTGTGCGGGGCGACGTCCCTGAGAATCTGCGGAGCAAACAGATCTATTCGCTCGACATGGGGGCACTGATTGCCGGAGCCAAGTACAAGGGTGAGTTCGAGGAGCGTCTCAAGGCGGTAGTCAATGAGGTGGTGAAGGCAGAAGGGGAGATCATCCTCTTCATCGACGAGATCCATACGCTGGTCGGTGCCGGCAAGAGTGAAGGTGCGATGGATGCTGCCAACATCCTGAAACCTGCCCTGGCACGGGGTGAGCTGCGTGCCATCGGCGCCACAACCCTCGATGAGTATCAGAAGTATTTCGAGAAGGATAAGGCGCTGGAGCGTCGCTTCCAGATGGTGATGGTGGACGAGCCGGACGAGTCGGACAGCATCTCCATTTTGCGGGGACTGAAGGAGCGGTATGAGAATCACCACAAGGTACGGATCAAGGATGAAGCGATCATCGCCGCCGTACAGCTGTCGCACCGTTACATCACCGACCGCTTCCTGCCCGACAAGGCGATCGACCTGATGGATGAGGCGGCGGCCAAGCTGCGCATGGAGGTGGACTCGGTGCCGGAGGAGCTGGATGAGATCATGCGGCGCGTGAAGCAGCTCGAGATCGAGCGGGAGGCGATACGCCGCGAGAACGACACCGCCAAGGAGGAGCTGCTGACCCGGCAGATCGAGGAGCTGAAGGCAGAGGAGGCTGATTATAAGGCGAAATGGCAGGCGGAGAAAGAGCTGATCAACCGCATACAGCAGGCCAAGATTGAGATTGAAAATGCCAAGTTTGAAGCAGAAAAAGCCGAACGTGAGGGTGACTACGGGAAAGTTGCGGAACTGCGCTACGGAAGGATCAAGGAGAAAGAGAACGAAATTGCAGATCTGCAGCATCAACTACATGAACGTCAGGGCGGCAGAGCCATGATCAAGGAGGAGGTGGATGCAGAGGATATTGCTGACGTGGTCTCTCGCTGGACGGGTATCCCGGTGAGCAAGATGCTGCAAAGTGAACGGGAGAAGCTGCTTCACCTCGAAGAGGAGCTGCACAAAAGGGTGATCGGTCAGGAGGAGGCGATCACGGCAGTGAGCGATGCGGTGCGGCGCAACCGTGCCGGGTTGAGCGACCCGAAACGTCCCATCGGCTCTTTCATCTTCCTCGGCACCACCGGGGTAGGCAAGACGGAGCTGGCTAAGGCGCTGGCAGAGTACTTGTTCGACGATGAGAACATGATGACCCGCATCGACATGAGCGAGTATCAGGAGAAGTTCAGCGCCACGCGGCTGATTGGTGCCCCTCCGGGATATGTGGGGTACGATGAGGGAGGGCAACTCACCGAGGCGATCCGGCGTAAGCCCTACTCGGTGGTGCTGTTCGATGAGATCGAGAAGGCGCATCCCGACGTGTTCAACATCCTGCTGCAGGTACTGGACGATGGGCGGCTGACCGACAACAAGGGACGGGTGGTCAACTTCAAGAATACCATCATCATCATGACCTCGAACATGGGATCGAACCTGATCCGGGAGAACTTTGAGCGGATCACGCCCGCCAACCGGGAGGAGATCGTGGAGAATACGAAGAACATGGTGCTGGGGATATTAAAGCAGAATATCCGTCCTGAGTTCCTGAACCGCGTCGACGACATCATCATGTTTGCCCCGCTGCGAGAGAGCGAGATCGAACAGATTGTCCGCCTGCAACTCGATGGTGTACGCAGGATGTTGGCAGAGAGCGGCATCGAGCTGCGTTATACCGATGAGGCGGTGAAAAGCATCTCGCAGGCAGGCTTCGATCCTGAGTTCGGTGCACGCCCCGTGAAACGGGTGATTCAGCGGAGGATACTCAACCAGCTCTCGAAAGAGCTGCTGGCCGGCACGGTAGACAAGTCGCAGCCAATCACCATCGACGCCATCGACGATACGGTCTATTTCAAAAACTGACAGCCTGCTGCATGTGGTTATGTTACAGTTGTTTGTTTATAGTCATTAGTTGAATAAACTCTCGATGTTTTTAAGTGATTTATTGAGGAAGAAAACCACCACCTGATCGTAGGGTTCAATCAGGGTATCTCCGTCAACCAGCATTGGCTCCCCGTTGCGGATGATAGCACCAAAAGTGATGTCGGAGGGTAGATTCAGGTTTTTGATCAGTTTCTTGGTTACTTTGGAGTTGGGTTTGGCGATTACCTCTCCCACGTTGGCGTCGGCGATGGTGAGGCTCTTGATGTTAGAGGCATCTGCCTTGAGCAGCAGTTCGTAAATCTTGCTGGCGGCGATCAATTTTTTGTTGATCACCGTGCCGATATTGAACCGTTCTGCCATGGAGATGTAATCGAGGTTCTCCACCTCAGCCACTGTTTTTTTCACCCCATACTGTTTTGCCATCATGCAACCCAGGATATTGGCCTCAGAGTTTGCGGTCAGGGCCAGAAACGCATCGGTGTCACCGATCCCCTCCCGCAACAGGAAGTCGGTGTTTCGGCCATCCTCTACGAAGACGGTGACGTTGGAGGGTGCCATCTCCACCAGCATCTCTGCCCTTTCCCGGTCTTTTTCAATGATCTTGATGTTGATGTTCTGTGGCAATTGCTGGATGGTTCGCATGGTGATGCGGCTGCCACCCATGAACATGATCTTTTTCGTCTCAAACGATTTCTTACCCAGCATCTCTGAAAGGGTGTCTACATACTTGCGAAGGGAAGTGAAGTAGATGATGTCGTTAGGGAGCACCTGGTCGTTACCCCTGGGTATCAGTGTTGTGTTGTCCCGCTTGATAGCCACCAGGTGGAAGCGCTTGTTCTCCTCCATCAACTCATAGAGGTATTTGTGGACGATGGGTGCGTTATCCCGCACCTTGGCAGCTGCCAGGATCACCGTGCCGTTGCATAGTTCCCACCAGAAACGTGTCCAGGGCTTTTTGAGCGACATGGCGATCTCACGTGCTGCGATCAACTCAGGGTAGATCATGGAGTGGATACCCAGCTTCTCGAAGAACTCCGTATTTTTGGGCAGCAGATACTCGTAGTTATCAATACGTGCAAGCGTTTTCTTTGCACCCAGGTTAGAGGCTAACATGCAGGAGGTGATGTTTTTTGACTCTTCGGGGGTGACACCTATATAGAGATCGGATCCCGATATGCCTGCTTCAGTGAGATCTTTCAGTGAGGTACAATTACCTACAAATGTGAGTACATCGGTGTTGTCACGAATGATAGAGAGTCGATCCTTGTTCCCATCCATCAGGGTGATGTCATGATTTTCCTGTCCGAGCAGTTTAGCAAGGTGTGTGCCAACGGCGCCTGCACCGGCAATTAAAATTTTCATTGATTGTGTTGCAATAAATTATTTTTTCAATCAGTTGGTTGTGATTCTCCTCTTTTGGTAAAGGGTGCCGGAGGCGACTACTTCCACAGTAGGTGCCTTCTCCTTGCCGGAAAAGAGGGAGAGAATCTGTGCCAGAATACCCTCCACATCGATTCCTGTAATCTGTTGCAGCTCGCTGATCGATCCGTGTGTCACAAAGGTATCGGGGATCCCAATTCTGTGGAGAGAGACATTTGTGTAGTGATGGTCACAGAGAAACTCAGAGACAGCACTTCCCAGTCCGCCGTTCACCGTACCATTCTCCAGCGTGATCACCACGGGATAGCGAGAGGCTACCTCTTGCAGCAGCTCTTCATCGATCGGCTTCAGGAAGACCATGTCGTAGTGTGCGATGCTGATCCCCTTCTTTTCAGCCAGCTCAATCGCTTTGGCGCCGTTGTTACCGATGGCGCCAATGGAGAGTAATGCAGCATCTTTCCCCTCCCTAAGCTTTCTGCCCTTGCCGATAGGGAGAATTTTCGGTTTATTTCTCCAATCGGCAAACTCTCCCGCACCTCGGGGATAACGGATTACAAAGGGGCCATCGTTGCCATAGACCGCAGTGTGCATCAGATTGCGCAACTCATGTTCGTTGTAGGGAGCTGAGATCACCAGGTTGGGTATCGGTCGCAGGTAAGCCAGATCGAATACCCCATGGTGGGTGGGGCCGTCAGGGCCCACCAGTCCGGCTCTGTCGAGACACATGATCACTTTCAGCTTTTGCAGTGCCACATCGTGTATGACCTGGTCATAGGCGCGCTGCATAAAAGATGAATAGATGTTGCAAAAGGGTATCAGTCCCTCTTTGGCCATACCGGCGGAGAAGGTGACCGCATGTGCTTCGGCGATCCCCACATCGAAAGCACGACCTGGCATCTCTTTCATCAGGTAGATCATGGAGCAGCCTGTCGGCATGGCGGGCGTCACCCCCACGATGGCCTCATTTTCTCTGGCCATCTCCACCAGGGTGTGACCGAACACATCCTGGTAGGGCTGTGGCTGGTTCAGTTTTATTTTTATCTTACGTTCACCCGTCTCCTTGTTGAAAAGGCCGGGAGCATGCCATTCGGTAGCCGCCCGCTCGGCCGGTTCATAACCTTTTCCTTTCACCGTCTTGATGTGAAGCAGCTTGGGTCCTTTCATCTCTTTGATGTTGGAGAGGATGCGTATCAGTCCGGGCAGGTCGTGCCCATCCACCGGACCGAAATAACGGATGTTGAATCCCTCAAAAAGATTCTGCTCCCTGGTGATGAGTGCCTTGATGCTGTTGTTGAAGCGCAGCACCCTGTTCTTACCACGCTCAGAGATCAGGTTGCGACGCAGGAATCCCTGGTAAACATCGTGGCGCAGCTTGTTATATTTCGATGAGGTGGTTAACTTCACCAGATAATCCTGCAATCCACCCACGTTGTTGTCGATCGACATATTGTTGTCGTTGAGGATGATCAACAGGTTGTTGGGCTGCGAGCAGGCGTTGTTGAGTCCCTCATAAGCCAGCCCTCCCGTCATCGCCCCATCACCGATCACCGCCACCACGTGTCGGTCTTCCTCCTTGTGCAGTGAAGCTGCCACGGCCATGCCCAGTGCTGCCGAGATGGAGGTGGAGGCATGTCCCACCGAGAATGTGTCATACTCGCTCTCAGCGGGATTGATAAAACCGGAGAGCCCCCCCAGCTTACGGTTCGTTGCAAAACGATCCCGCCTGCCGGTGAGGATCTTATGGCTGTATGCCTGGTGTCCCACATCCCATACCAGGCGGTCGTAAGGGGTATCATATAGGTAGTGAAGTGCCACGGTCAGCTCCACGGTCCCCAGGCTGGAACCAAAATGGCCCGGATTGTGGGAGAGTTGTTCGATGATGAACTCTCTCAGTTCGGCACACACCTCATTCAGTTGTGTGATAGAGAGTTTTTTCAGGTCATCGGGGCTGTTTATATCTTGTAAATATTTCATGATCCATACACCTTTGGTCTTATTCACATAACGATACTGGTGTAAATATGTTTAAATTGTTTCAATCAGATCAGTTGGCCATGTCGGAAAAAAACTTGATGCGTACCAGCCTGATCTCGGTATCGGTGTAATCCGGCAACTCCTCCTGTGCCCTGTCGAGGTTGTCGGTCTCTGCCTCCTTGAAGTAGGCGTAGATATCCTGAAGTACATCTTGATCCATCACCTCGTTGAGAAAATAGTCGATGTTGATCTTGGTGCCTGAGTAAACAATCGCTTCCACCTCAGAGAGCATCTCGTTGAAGTCGATCCCTTTCGATTCAGCCAGGTCGTCGAGTGCCACCTTCCGGTCAATGGCCTGCACGATCGATACTTTCAGCTTCGATTTGTTGGCTACTGTCTTCACGCGTAGATCCTCGGGGCGGGTGATGTCGTTCTCCTCCACATGTTTGCGGATCAGGTCTACGAATTCTTTCCCATACCGTTTGGCTTTTCCGGCACCCACGCCGGGAATGTTCTGAAGCTCTTCCAGGGTGATGGGATAGGAGGTTGCCATCGCTTCAAGTGATGATGGCTGAAAGATGATATAGGGAGGAACGTTCAACTTTTTCGACAGTTTCTTTCTGAGATCTTTCATCATGGAGAAAAGTACCGGATCGGCTGCACCACCGCTCCCTGCAGCCGCTCTCATGACATCTGAATCTTCACTTTCAAGATCAGTCATATCATCCTCATCCTCATCTTCTTTCGTTATCTTGAAAGAGACCGGATTCTTCATGAAATCTTTTCCTTTTTTGGTGATTTTAAGGATGCCATAGTTTTCGATATCTTTCTTCAGATAGTTGTCCAGCAGAGCCTGGCGGATTACACACTCCCAGGTATCGGACTCTTCGTCTGATCCGGAACCAAACTCATCCAGCTCGTTATGGCCATAGGTCTCAATATCGGAGGTCTCTTTACCAATCAGGAAATCGATCAGGTAATCCGCTTTTTGTTTCTCTTTCAGTACTGTAATTGCATCCAGTACCGTAATCAATAGTTCTTTTGCTTCCACTTTCTTCTTTGGATTTAAACAATTGTCACAATGCTCGCAGTTTGTTTCGTTATAATCTTCGCCGAAATAATGCAACAGCATCTTTCTCCGGCATACCGATGTCTCGGCATAGGCTGCTGTTTCCTGCAGCAGTTGTCTACCGATCTCCTGTTCCGAGACCGGTTTACCCTGCATGAAACGTTCCAGTTTCTGCAGATCTTTTTTAGAATAGAAAGCAATGCATCGTCCCTCCCCTCCGTCGCGTCCTGCGCGACCGGTCTCCTGGTAGTAACCCTCGAGGCTCTTGGGAATGTCGTAATGAATGACGTAGCGTACGTCCGGTTTGTCAATACCCATTCCGAAAGCGATGGTGGCCACAATCACGTCGGCTTTCTCCATCAGAAAAGCATCCTGGTTGAGGCTGCGGGTTGCCGCATCCATGCCGGCGTGGTAAGGCAGTGCGCGGATATTGTTTGTCTGCAGGATCTCCGCAAAGTCATCCACTTTCTTGCGACTCAGGCAATAAACAATACCGGACTTTCTTCCCTGGGAAAGGATGAACTTGATGATCTCCTTGTCAATCTGATCCGTCTTGGGTCTCACTTCGTAGAAGAGATTGGGACGATTGAAGGAGGATTTGAAGACGGCTGCATGGTCCATCCCCAGGTTTTTCTGGATGTCATGTTGAACCTTGGGGGTGGCGGTAGCGGTCAATGCGATGATGGGGCGAGCAGAGATCTCACTGATAATGGGTCTGATACGCCGGTATTCCGGACGGAAATCATGTCCCCACTCTGAGATGCAATGTGCTTCATCCACTGCGTAGAATGAGATGGGCACATTGCGTAGAAACTCCACGTTCTCCATCTTGGTAAGCGACTCTGGTGCCACATAGAGCATCTTGGTCTTACCTGAGAGAATATCCTTTTTAACCTCTTCTATCTCTTGTTTGTTGAGTGATGAGTTGAGGAAATGGGCAATGCCGTCTTCTTCGCTAAAATTGCGCATGGCATCAACCTGGTTCTTCATCAGGGCAATCAACGGAGAGATGACGATAGCGGTACCCTCCATCAGCAGGGCAGGAAGCTGGTAGCACAAAGACTTCCCTCCACCGGTAGGCATCAGTACAAACGTATCGTTGCCGGAGAGAATGCTATAGATAATGGCCTCCTGATTACCTTTGAATGTATCAAAGCCAAAATATTTCTTTAGCCCCTGGTGTATAGAATCTTGTTTTCCCATTGTGCCCATATCCCTTCGATAAAAATATTGTCACCGAAAGGTTGATACAAAATTAAAAAAGTATTTCATATATCCAATAACAAAAAAGGGATTGCACGAAAAAAACGCAGGGAGATCATGCGTTTTTTTTTCGGAGTGCGCCATCTGTTTTTGTGGCGGTATTGTTGTATCAACCCTGGAGAACGATCGGGTCAGGCCACCCTCAGATGATGGTGATCGGAATGTTCCAGTTGTTGCTCGGCATAATTGCGGGTGACGTGCAGTTTCTTTTTATCCTCCGAGGGAAGGCTGAACATGGCGTCGATCATGATTGCCTCCACGATGGAGCGCAAACCACGTGCTCCCAGCTTAAATTCAATTGCTTTGTCGACAATGTATTCATAGGCCTCCTCATCAAAGGTGAGTGCAACACCATCCATCTCAAACAGTTTCTGATACTGCTTGATGATGGAGTTTTTCGGTTCGGTGAGGATGCGCAGCAATGCCTCCCTGTCAAGGGGTTCGAGGTAGGTGAGGATTGGAAGCCTGCCAATGATTTCGGGAATCAGGCCGAACGATTTCAGGTCGAGCGGTGTGATATATTTCATCATGTTGTTCCGGTCGATGTTGGCTTTGTCGTTGGTGGCAGCATAGCCTACTACCCGCGTGTTGAGGCGTTGGGCAATCTTTTTCTCGATGCCGTCGAAGGCACCACCGCAAATGAAGAGGATGTTCTTCGTATTGACAGCGATCATTCGTTGTTCAGGATGCTTGCGCCCTCCCTGGGGTGGTACGTTCACGATCGATCCCTCGAGCAGTTTCAGCAAACCCTGCTGTACTCCCTCGCCGCTCACGTCGCGGGTAATAGAGGGGTTGTCGCTCTTGCGCGCAATCTTGTCGATCTCATCGATAAAGACGATCCCCCTTTCGGCAGCATTCACATCATAGTCGGCTACCTGTAACAGTCGGGTGAGAATGCTCTCGATATCTTCACCCACATAACCTGCCTCAGTGAGTACCGTGGCGTCGACAATGGTGAAAGGGACATGTAATAGCTTTGCAATGGTTCTTGCCAGCAATGTCTTGCCGGTACCGGTGGCACCCACCATGATGATGTTCGATTTCTCAATCTCCACCTCATCTTTCATGTTCTTCTGCAGGACACGCTTGTAGTGATTGTATACCGCTACCGACAGAAATCGTTTCGCGTTCTCCTGACGGATCACATACTGATCGAGATACTCTTTGATCTGTGCCGGCTTGGGTAGTGAGGAGAGAGAGATCCCCATATCGTTCTTGTTACTGCCTTTGAAGGTCTCGTTCACAATTTCATGCGCCTGCTCGGCACACATGTCGCAGATATAACCGGTCATGCCGGAGATCAACAGATTGACCTCCTGTTCACTTCTGCCACAGAAACTGCAATGGTTGCTGCTGTTTGCCTTTTTAGCCATAGGATAGGGTTATTTTCTTACCAGTACATCATCTACCATGCCATATGCTTTTGCTTCAGCTGCCGTCATCCAGAAATCACGATCAGAGTCGCGTGCCACTTCTTCCACCGGTTTCCCGGAGTGGGAGGAGATGATTTGGTAGAGCTCCTGTTTGATCTTGGCGATCTCACGTGCCGTGATCTCAATGTCGGAGGCCTGACCTTGCACACCACCCAGTGGTTGATGGATCATCACACGGGAGTGGGTGAGGGCAAACCGTTTCTTTTCCGTCCCCGAGACCAGCAATACGGCTGCCATGGAGGCAGCAATTCCGGTACAGATGGTAGAGATGTTGCTCGACACGAACTGCATGGTGTCGTAAATACCCAGACCGGCATAGACCGATCCTCCGGGTGAGTTGATATAGATGGAGATATCCTTACCAGGATCGGCTGAATCGAGATAGAGCAACTGTGCCTGGATTACGTTGGCGGTATAGTCGTCAACAGTGGTACCGAGAAAGATGATGCGATCCATCATCAGTCGCGAGAAGACATCCATTTGTGCCACGTTGAGCTGACGCTCTTCGATGATGGTGGGGGAGATGTATCCGCCGCCCTGGCTGGTAATGTTGATGTAGCTGTCCAGACGGGATCCACTCATCCCCAGGTGCTTCACCGCATATTTTCTAAAATCGTCTTGCATACTTTTTGTTTATTCAATGATAAGCTTTATAATTTCATTTGCTGAAAAAAATGATGCCTCAGAAACAGCCTCCCGACATCTAGGGGCAGATGCATGCCCCAGCTGTTTGAGAAACAAATCTATTTTGAGGGACAAATATATAATGAATTGTTGAATCGGAAAACAATTCATTCATTTATTCTTCGGTTTCACCCTCAGGGGCAGCCTCCTCTTGCGCCTCTTCGTGGTGTGAATGAGAATGCTCACTCATCAGATCGTTGAACTCTTTTGAGTAGATCTCTCTCTCCACGACGGTTACGTTGGCTTTCAGCCATTCGATCACTTTGTTATCTGTCGCTTGTTCCACCAGGTTCTGTAGTGTCTCCTCCTTTTCAAGCAGGCTTTTGGTGTAGTTCTGCAACACGTCGACCGGTAGGTTGGTCATGCCATATTGTGCGAACTGTGCCCTGGCAACCTCGGTCGCCAGCGCTTCGATATCCTCGTATTCCACCTGGAGCTCATTCTCTTCCATGATTTTCTGTTTGGCGATATGGAACTTAAGGTCTTCCAGGATTCTGGGAAAGTCAGCTTCCAGCTGTTCCGGCGTACGCTGGCTGCTTGTTTCCAGCAGCCAACGCTTCAGAAATTCATCGGGAAAAGCCACATCCTTCATCTTTTCAACAATCAGATCCTTTGCCTGGTGGATGAAGAGATGATCCACGCTGGGCTTGAACTGACGGGTCAGCTCGGCTGCCACTTTCTCCCTGAATTCCTCTTCAGAGGTTGCAACCCCTTCACCCAGCACCTTGTCAAAGAGCTCCTGGTTCATCTCTGCCTCCTTGTAGCGGGTAACCTCCCTGATCTCAAAACGGTAATCGGGGGTGGAGTCACCCACATTCTCCTTGGTGGTCTGCAGTAGTGAGGCCACCTCAGCCTTATTGTTGTCATAGGCTGTCATCGGGTTGAAAACAATGGAATCTCCCACTTTCGCTCCGATGAAGCGATTCTTCACAGATTCATCCTTCACATAGGAGGGCATCAGGATCGCATTTTCAATCACCTGACCCCCCTCTTTTACCTGTTCCCCATCCATCTCGGTGAGTGTACCTTTAATCAGGTCGGTATCTTTGGCCTCTTCCTCTATCGATGCATAGGTGCCGTAGTTCTGGCGGTATCCCTCCATCTGCTTTTCGAGCAGATCATCTTCCAGCTTCACGTTGTACCAGGTGAGCTCGGTCTGTTTATCGAGTGCCAGCTCAAATTCGGGCGTGAGTGCCACGTCGAAATAGAAGCTCATCTTCTCATCCTCTTTTTCCAGGTCTACCTGTTTGTCTTCACTGTCGTCAGCCATCGGCTCTCCCAGGATCTTCAATTTGTTCTCGCGGATGAAATTGCCCAGCTCGTCCGAGACGATCTTGTTGATCTCATCTACCAGTACTGCCTTGCCATACATTTTACGGATCACGCTTTTGGGTACCTTTCCCTGGCGAAAACCGGGGATATTTGCCCGTTGGCGGTACTGGTTCAGCGATTTTTCCACCTTTTCCTGATAATCCTCTTTTTCCAGTTCAATCACGATGGTTCCGTTTACCTCGTTTGTTTTATTCAGTGTCGACTTCATTGGGATGAATGATTTTTTTTGAGTTGAAAGCAGGTATATTTCAACTGTTTGATATAGTTTTTGAAATAAGAGTGCAAAATTAGTGTTATTCTTCCAATCTGCAAAAATTATTTTATCTCTCACTTTCCATATTCCACCTCTCACTTTCCATATCCCAAATTTACTTATCTTTGCATCTTAATCAAATGAGACGTATGCAGCCAATTTTCGCACCTCTAACAACCGTCAGCCGTATCGTACTTCTTTTTTTGCTGTTGCTGACAGGATTGATTCTGGCGGGGGGGATGATCACACTCATCGAATCACTGTTTTCGACAGGTGAAGAGGGGAGACTGACGATGATCTATACACAAACCCTTGTTCAGTCGCTGTTAGCCATTGCCGCCCCCCCGCTGTTAATGGCTTCACTCACTGAAAAAGATCCTGCAAGATATTTGAGACTGACCGGCAACGGCAGGATGGGCAGGGATGTGATCTTCGCCCTGGTTATATATCTCTCTTCCTATCCTTTTGTATCCTTTCTCACTCAATGGAACAGTCAGATGGTGCTGCCGGAGTCATTCCGTGAGTTGGAGAGGACGCTGCGCGCGATGGAAGATATGGCAATGGAAACAACCAATCTGATTCTGTCGGTAGATACGCTGGGGGGGTTGTTGCTCAACCTGCTGGTGGTGGCGCTGTTGGCTGCGGTAACGGAGGAGCTTTTTTTTCGTGGAGCATTGCAGCAACTGTTGCATCGTTGGTTGGGGAATGGAGATGCTGCGGTATGGATTACAGCAGTGATCTTCAGCCTGATACATTTTCAGTTTTATGGCTTTCTGCCAAGGGTGTTGCTGGGTGCCCTGCTGGGTTATCTCTTTCTCTACAGTCGCAATCTCTGGATCCCGATCATCTTCCACTTTGTGAACAATGCCACGGTGATCCTCTTTCACTTTTTCTGGGGTGATGATACCTGGTTCCGGGAGCTGGAGCCGTTGCCACTCACCATACCCTATCTGATGACGGCTATCTCAGGAGCCCTGGTCACCCTGCTGCTGTTTCGTTTTTACCGCAAAAAGGCTGATGCTGCTGCCTAACAACCTCATAAACCAAAGTGCATATGATACAAATTGAAGATACACTTCTTTCGGATGATATATTTGAGGAGCAGTTCATCTGCGACCTCTGCAAGTGCAAAGGACAGTGTTGTGTGGATGGCGAATCGGGTGCACCCCTCACCAAAGAGGAGCATGATCAGATTCAGGAGATTCTGCCACTTATCTGGGATGATCTCTCATTCAAAGCACAGGAGCTGATCACGAAACAGGGGATTGCCTATAATGACAGCGATGGTGAACTGGTCACCTCCATTGTCAATGGTGAAGAGTGCGTTTTTACCTGTTTCGATGAAAAAGGTGTCTGTAAATGTGCCATTGACACTGCCTACAGAGAGGGTCGCATACCGGTTCAAAAACCGATATCCTGTCATCTCTACCCGATACGGTTGACAGCATATCCCGAATTCACAGCAGTCAACTACCACCGCTGGTCGGTATGCCGGCCGGCAGTGAAACAGGGACGCAGGGAGGGGGTTCCGCTCTATCGCTTTCTGAGGGAGCCTCTGATAAGGCAGTTTGGCGTGGCATGGTACCAGGAGGTATGCGAAGCTGCATCACTGTTTGCAAAGGATAAAAAATAGCTTTTTTTTTTGCCTTTGCATTCGATAAAATAAAATCTTTGTGTTATTTTTGCACACATAGATCATTAATGTGCAGATATTGTGACATCCGCTATTTCAAAAACAAAAAAAAATCTGATAGATGTAGCCCGGCAACTTTTTGCAAAAAAAGGGGTTGAGAACACCACGATGAATGATATTGCTGAGGCGTCACACCGGGGCAGGCGAACGCTTTATACCTATTTCAACAGCAAGTATGACATATATAAAGCGGTCATTGAGTCCGAACTGGAGGTGCTTTACGCCAAACTGGAGGAGGTTCTTTCGCGTGACATCCCCGCCGATGAGAAACTGATCCTGATGGCATTTACCCGTTTGGCCGCCATCAAGGAGGTGGTAACCCGCAACGGTACGCTGCGAGCCGATTTCTTCCGGGATATCTGGCAGGTGGAGAATGTACGGAAAGAGTTCGACCGGAAAGAGATCCATTATCTGGAGACCATTCTGCAGGATGGCATCGACAAGGGTATTTTTCAGCTGAAAGATACCCGGCAGACTGCTGCGATCCTGCATTATGCCTTTAAAGGGTTGGAGGTGCCAACCATCCGGGGGGTCATGAGGCTCGACTACAGCAGGAAAGAAGACCGGGAGATTGTTTCTGGAGTCCTCTTCAAGGGGATCTACGCAAAACAATGATCATTTACTGAATTTTCAAAATCAACACATCAACACATCAACAAATGAAGTTACTGGAAGGAAAAACAGCGCTCATCACCGGAGCAGCCAGAGGTATAGGAAAAGCCATTGCGCTTAAGTTTGCCACTGAAGGGGCAAATATCGCATTCACTGACTTGAGGATCGACGAAACAGGGGAAGCAACGGAACATGAGATTGCCTCCATCGGGGTGAAGTGCAAAGGTTATGCATCGAATGCGGCCGACTTTGAAGAATCGCATCGTGTGGTGGAGGAGATCATGAAAGATTTCGGCCGTATTGATATCCTGATCAACAACGCAGGCATCACCAAGGATGGTCTGATGATGCGCATGAGCGAACAGCAGTGGGATGCGGTAATCAATGTGAACCTGAAATCGGCATTCAATTTCATCCATGCCGTTACCCCGGTGATGATGCGCCAGAAATCAGGCAGCATTGTGAACATGAGCTCGGTGGTGGGTGTCTCGGGCAATGCGGGCCAAGCCAACTACGCTGCCTCAAAGGCAGGGATGATCGGACTGGCCAAGTCGATCGCCAAGGAGCTGGGCTCAAGAGGGATACGCGCCAACGCCATCGCCCCCGGGTTCATCATCACCGAAATGACCGGTGCACTCTCCGAGGAGGTTCGTAACGAATGGGCAAAGCAGATACCGCTGCGGCGGGGAGGTACCCCCGAAGATGTTGCGAATGTTGCTCTTTTTCTTGCCTCAGACCTCTCTTCGTATGTGAGCGGCCAGGTGATCAATGTCTGTGGCGGGTTGAATACCTGATTGGGTATGAACATATTGTACGAAGACAATCATCTCATCGTCGTCAATAAATCACCGGGTGAGATTGTCCAGGGGGACAAGACCGGTGACAAACCTCTTTCCGACATCGTCAAGGAGTATCTGAAAGAGAAGTACCAGAAGCCCGGCAATGTCTTTTGCGGGGTGACACATCGTCTCGACCGGCCTACCAGCGGGGTGGTGCTTTTCGCACGTACCAGCAAGGCGCTGTCGCGGCTCAATGAAATGTTTCGGAACGGAGAGGTGGCTAAAACCTACTGGGCCATCGTGAAAAACAAACCACCCAAAGAGGAGGATACATTGGTTCACTATCTCATCAGGAACGAGAAAAACAACAAATCAACCGCTTACGACAGTGAGAAGCCCCATACAAAGAAAGCGGTGCTGCATTACCGGCTGATAGCTGCTTCTCAAAAATATTACCTTCTGGAGGTCAACCTTGAAACGGGACGTCACCACCAGATCCGCTGTCAGCTGGCTAAAATTGGGTCTCCCATCAAGGGGGATCTGAAGTATGGGGCTGAGCGATCCAATCCCGACGGTAGCATCAGCCTCCATGCACGCAGCATTGCGCTGATCCATCCGGTTTCAAAGCTTCGGATTGAAGTCACGGCACCCGTGCCGGAGGAGCTGCTCTGGCAGAGATTCGAGAATGCTGTATCAGCGTGTTGAGTGTTTTAGCTCTCTCCTGAGCCCGGGAGATAGAAGGAAAAACCAATTTGATGGAAATTCATTTGAATGGTTTGCACAAAATAACGTACATTTGCGTTGCAAATATCAATCTGATTAAATTGAAAGAATGAAACCGACATTATTTGTGCTGGCAGCAGGAATGGGCAGCCGTTACGGTGGCCTGAAACAGTTAGACGGAGTAGGCCCATCGGGCGAAACAATTATGGATTATTCCATTTATGATGCGGTGAACGCCGGCTTCGGCAAGCTGGTCTTCGTGATCCGTAAATCATTCGAGACCGATTTCAGGGAGAAGATCGTGAAGAAGTATGAGAAAAAGATACCGGTGGAGTTGGTATTCCAGGAACTGGATGCATTGCCGGATGGGTTCACTCCTCATCCCGATAGGGTGAAGCCGTGGGGTACCAACCATGCGGTGATGATGGGTAAGAATGTGATCCATGAACCGTTTGCCGTGATCAACGCAGACGATTTCTACGGCCGGGAGAGCTACAAGATTTTAGGCGATTATCTGAAGCAGCTCGTAGAGAGCGAAAATCACTATTGCATGGTTGGTTATCGGGTGGGGAACACCCTCTCCGAAAGCGGCAGCGTGGCGCGTGGCGTCTGTGAAACCGATGCCAGTGGGAACCTCACCGGTGTGGTAGAGCGTACCCAGGTGATGAGGGTGAATGGTCGTGTCTGCTACAAGGATGAAAACGACCAGTGGGTACCCATCGATGACAATACACCCGTATCCATGAACATGTGGGGTTTCACGCCCGACTATTTCCGATATTCAGACGATTACTTCGTGCAGTTTCTCCGTGAGAATGCTGACAACATCAAGGCAGAGTATTTCATTCCCCTGCTGGTGAATCACCTCATTGTTGAGGGGATTGCAACAGTGAGAGTGCTCGATACACCTTCTCACTGGTTTGGGGTCACCTACGCAGAGGACCGACCCGCCGTCGTCGCCAAACTGAAGGAACTGACTGAGGAGGGAACCTATCCCTCCCCGTTATGGTAACAGCCGGGAAGCTGCATCTCCGAGAAAATAGATTATGTGGTTAGACATCATCATCATTTTTCTGCTGATCCTGCTCAATGGATTCTTTGCACTCTCTGAGATCGCTATCGTCTCGGCAAGAAAAAACAAGCTGGAGACTGAACGCAAAAAAGGCAGCAAGGGGGCACTGCGAGCGCTTATCCTGCGTTCAGAGCCGGATAACTTCCTCTCCTCGGTACAGGTGGGGATCACATTGATCGGTATCATCAACGGTGCATATGGGGGACAGGCTTTTGCACTTTACCTTGTACCTTTCTTTGAGCAGTTTCCCGTGACAGCCCCATTTGCCGATGCCATCGCCCTGGTGCTGGTGGTGTTCATCATCACCTACTTCTCCATCGTGATAGGTGAGCTGGTGCCCAAGACCATGGCGCTGAACAACCCGGAGAAGCTGGCCATCGCTGCCGCTCCTGCCATCCACCTGGTGAGCATCATCTTCTATCCGTTTGTGAAGTTACTCTCACTCTCCACCAACCTGATCAACCGACTGATCGGCATCAGGCCACGGAGCGAGGTGGTTTCCGAGATGGAGCTGCGGGCCATGCTGAAGACAGCCTCCCGCGAGGGGGTGATCGATGCAGAGGAGAACATCATCCATGAACAGGTGTTCTACTTCTCCGACAAACGTGCCATTCACCTGATGACCCATCGCACCGATGTGGAGTGGGTAGACATCGATCAAAGCAGGGAGGAGATCATCCAGGATCTCCTGCAGACCAGACATAGCAAGATTCTTGCCTGCCGCAAACGGATCGATGAGTTCATCGGTACCATCACCGTGCGTGACCTGCTGCTTCGGCTTTATAAGCACGAACCCTTCGAGATTGAGGATCTGATCATGGAGCCTATCATCGTGCCCAGCACATTGAGGGCACAAAAAGTACTGGAGAACTTCAAAAACAACCATAAGTTCGTGGCGGTGGTGGTCGATGAATACGGTAGCCTGGATGGCATCATCACCATTCACGACATCTTCGAGAACCTGGTGGGAGCCATCCCCGAGGAGACCGATGAGCCGACAGCCGATCCGCTATATTTTCAGCGCGATGAAAATTCAGTACTGGTGAGTGGTGAGGCTCCCATTGAGATCCTGACCCGTCTCGATGAGGAGTTTATTGTCAATTTCGACAAGATAGACTATGCCACCGTGGCCGGATTTGTGTTGGCATGCATCAACAAGATACCCTTTGTGGGTGATACCTTTGAATATGACAACCTGCTCTTTGAGATCGTTGACATTGATGGCAACCGAATCGATAAGGTGCTGGTGACCAAAAAGAACAGGGTCAAAACCGAGAGCTGAACAATGAATAGAAACATGGTATGATTGTGACCGAAGATTGATCTTTAACAACAAAACAGCAGTATGGAATGGAATGTTAATTGTAGCATATATGTTGTAGAACACATGTTTTAATTAGGATGCGTGCGAAAACAGCGTTAATTTTACGCCAATTTTACAAAAAAGATCAATCTTCATCGCGATCTTATCTTTAAAACCAGAAGAACTACATGAAAGCAATGTATAGCAAATCCGGTTTGCTTGTCGAAGCATTTGAAAAGACAGTGGATGGCAGGCAAACCGGGTTATACACTCTGACAAACAAGAGCGGTTGTGAGATCACGGTGACCAATTATGGAGCCAGGATCGTATCGCTGATGGTGCCCGACCAGAAAGGTCAACTGACGGATGTGGTGCTGGGACATCCCTCCATAGATGATTATCTCACATCTGAAGAACCCTATTTTGGGGCTGTTTGCGGCAGAACAGGAAACCGTATCGCCAAAGGTCAATTTACCCTTGACGGTGTCAGTTACCAGCTGGCTGTCAACAATGGGCCAAATTCCCTCCATGGTGGAATCAAGGGATTCAATGCTGTGGTATGGGAGGTGAAACGGGTGAGTGAGACCAGTATCGAGCTCTTTTACCGCTCTCCCGATGGGGAGGAGGGATATCCGGGTAACCTTGCCGTAACCGTCATCTACGGGCTTACCGGGGATAATGCCCTGGATATCACCTATAAGGCTGAGACTGACAAAGCTACCATCATCAACCTTACCAACCACTCCTACTTCAACCTATCGGGGCAGGGTGACCCCTACATAGGCGATCATCTCCTGATGCTCAATGCCGAATCCTACCTGCCTACCGATGAGACCGCCATCCCTTATGGTGATCCGCAGCCGGTAAAGGGTACACCAATGGATTTTACCCAACCTTTCAGCATCGGGGAGCGGATCGATGAGGATTTTGAACAGCTCCGGTTTGGAAACGGATACGACCATACCTACCTGTTGAACAAAAATGCACCAGGTGAGTATTCCTATGCCGGGATCTGCGAATCGCCAAAAACAGGGATCAAGATGGAGATCTATACCACTGAGCCGGGTCTCCAGCTCTATACCGGTAACTGGATGACCGGTAACTTTGCCGGAAAGCAGGGGAAACATTACCCCCGCCGATCGGCTGTATGCTTCGAAACACAACACTATCCCGACAGCATCAACAAACCGGACTATCCAACCATTATCTTACGCCCGGGTGAGCTGTTTGAGTCACGTACAACCTATAAATTCTCGATATAAAGATTTCAACAAAGTAAGCGAATCGTAAATTAATTTATTTTTCAGAAAATGAATACAAAAACTAATCAGACAAGCAACCGGATCGTACCCATCATCATGATGATCGTATTGTTTGGTATGATCTCATTTGTTACCAATCTGGCAGCACCGATGGGACAAGTATTAAAAGAACAGTTCGGCGTTTCCAACTTCCAGGGATTGCTGGGAAATGCAGCCAACTTTATTGCATATGCCGTGATGGGTATACCGGGTGGTATCCTGTTGCAGCGTGTGGGTTATAAAAAAACAGCACTTATTGCTGTTGCCGTTGGCTTCCTGGGCATCTTTGTTCAATTTCTTTCGGGACACTCTCCCCAAAGCGCCGCTTTTGGTGTTTATCTGTTAGGGGCATTTGTTGCAGGTTTCTCCATGTGTCTGCTGAACATTGTGGTCAATCCGATGCTCAACACGCTCGGTGGTGGTGGTAACAAGGGTAACCAGCTGATTCAGGTGGGTGGTTCTTTCAACTCGTTGATGGCGACCTTTACACCTGCTTTCGTAGGAGTACTGATCGGCGAAACCGCCAAGGCCAACATCAAAGATGTGTTTCCAGTGATGTATATTGCCATGGGTGTATTTGCTCTGGTATTTTTCGTGCTGTGGGCGGTCAACATTCCGGAGCCCTACATCACCAAAAATAAAGACTCCCTGAAACAGCTGATGACCGGTGCGCTCAAGTTCAGACATTTCGTGCTGGGAGCCATCGCCATTTTTGTTTATGTAGGTGTGGAAGTGGGTACACCCGGCGTGATGATCTACTGGTTGTCGGAACATCCCGAAGTGGGTAAAACCATTGCCGGTGTCGTTGCCGGAACCTATTGGTTGTTGATGCTGGTGGGTCGTCTTATCGGCGCTTCAATTGGAAGCAAGGTCTCCAGCAAAACCATGCTTACCACCACCTCTTTTGTTGGGATGGTATTGATTCTGTTGGCTATCTTCTCTTCCACATCGACCATGGTCTCCCTGCCGGTGCTGGAACGAAATGCAGGTGCACTCTCGTTCGGTTTTGCAGATGTACCCATCAATGCCATGTTCATTGTGCTGGTAGGTCTCTGTACCTCAATTATGTGGGGAAGTATCTTTAACCTCGCCGTAGAAGGATTGGGTAAATATACTGCTGCGGCATCCGGAATATTCATGGTGCTTGTCTCCGGTGGAGGAATTGTTCCGGCCATCCAGGGAGGCGTGGCCGATGTAGCCGGTTATCTCTCCAGCTATTGGGTGGTACTGATCTGCCTTGCCTATCTCTTCTATTATGCAGTGATTGGTTCGAAGAATGTCAACCGGGACATCTCTGTTGCCGATGAAGATGAGCTTCCTCTGGAAACAGCTTCCCAAAGTGTACCTGCAGATAATTGAAAAAGTAATCACATTCCTATATTCATAATCACATTCCTATATTCATTTTATGACCAAACAAGAAATCATCCCTATTTTTCAGAAAAAATTCGGACAAGATAGCCCCGGGGTCTATACCTCTCCGGGACGCATCAACCTGATCGGTGAACATACCGATTACAACGGGAGCTTTGTGTTTCCCGGTGCCATTGACAAAGGTATGATCGCCGCCATTCGTTTTAACGGCACAGATAAAGTAAGGGCTTACGCCATCGACCTGGATGAGTCGTCGGAGTTCGGACTCAACGAGGAGGATCTCCCGAAAGAGGGATGGGCGAAGTATCTCTTTGGTGTGTGCCGCGAGATCATCAAGCGGGGAGGCAGCGTGAAAGGATTCGACACCGTTTTCTCGGGCGATGTACCTCTCGGCGCCGGGATGTCTTCATCGGCCGCCCTGGAGAGCACCTACGCCTATGCGCTGAACGACCTGCTGGATCTGGGTATCGACAAGTTTGAGCTGGCCCGCATCGGGCAAAGCACCGAACACAACTACGTGGGAGTGAACTGCGGCATCATGGACCAGTTTGCTTCCCTCTTCGGGAAAAAGGGACACCTGATCCGTCTCGACACCAAGTCGATGGAATATGCCTACTTCCCGTTCGACCCCAAGGGCTACAAGCTGGTACTGCTCGACACGGTGGTGAAGCATGAGCTGGCCTCCTCGGCCTACAACAAACGGCGTGAATCGTGCGAACAGGCAGCCCGCACCATCGCAAAGCGGCATCCCGAAGTGGCGTTTCTGCGCGATGCCTCTTTGGAGATGCTCAACGAGGTGAAAGATGAGATCTCTGCGGAGGATTACATGCGTGCCAAGTATGTGATTGAGGAGACCCAAAGGGTGAGGGATGTGAGCGATGCACTGGATCGCGGCGACTATGAGACTGTAGGCCAGAAGATGTATGAAACACACCATGGCATGAGCAAGCTCTACGAGGTGAGCTGCGAGGAGCTTGACTTCCTCAATGATGTGGCACGGGCGCATGGTGTCACCGGCTCCCGCGTGATGGGCGGCGGTTTCGGTGGTTGCACCATCAACCTGGTGAAAGATGAGCTTTACGACTCTTTTGTTAGTGATGCCAAAGCTCAGTTCAAAGCCAAATATGGTCATGAACCAAAGGTGTATGATGTGGTGATCAGCGACGGCGCCCGTAAACTGTAAGCGTCCTCAAATGATCAGGGTTGGGGGTTGATATTCATTGCGTGAGTGGTCTGCTCCCGACCTTTCGTTTTACCTTTTTACCTTTTTTTGAAAGAATGCCAGCATACTATACAGACAAAAGCCGCTTCCTGATTGCCGTTGACTGTATCATATTCGGGTTCCACTGAGCACTATTTTCTTAAGTAGTAGTTCACCGTTGTCACCACCCGCACATTTTTGATGTAGGGTGTGTTGGCATCCCTGTCCGTAATGGTGAATTGCCCCTGAGAAGCGTTGCGGATCTTGCCCAGCTTACTGCCCGAGTCGGTGGCAAACTTTTCGGCGGCCGCCCGGGCGTTCTTGGTGGCCTCTTCAATCATCTGCGGCTTGATGTTGTTCAGTCCGGTGAATTCATACAGGGTATTATAGCGATAATCACCGCCGGTAATGGCCACGCCTTGTTTCAGTAGTTCGGTCTGCCCGGAGATCAGCTTCCGCACCTTCTCCACATCAACGGAGGTGACGGTGATCACCGAGGTGGCGTTGTAACGATAGGGATGCTGCGTTTGTGCCGCGTAGCGCTCTGCTTCCATGTCGATGATCTCGGGAGGCGCCACGCTGATCTCCTCCCGGCTGATGCCGTTGCCCTGCAGAAAATCGACAATGGTTTTGTTTTTTGTCTGAATATTGGTGTAGAGTGTTGTCAGATCGTTACCCAGATCCTTATACATCAGCGGCCATATCACTTTATCGGCCTGTACTTCCATCTCGGCAAGACCTTTCACCGTCACCACGCGATCACGGTCTTTAAAGTTGTTGATGCCGGCATTCAGTATGATGCCTGTCAATACCAATCCGGCGGCCAGAATTGTTGCTTCTATGATCCATTTGCTGGATTGATGGTTGTTTGTTTCTTGTTCCTGCATAGTTGTTTATAATGAATTTGTACTTTGGTTAAACGTTCCAGGGATGAATATGTTTGAAGATATCCTCATGGCATATTTTCAAATACTGAAAATGATTTGTTTTCAGATTATAGAAGAATAAATTACCTTTGCTTCTAATGTGCTGCAATATTCAATTTTTTTTTTATTATGAGAATAACTGTAAACAGGTTACCAAACAGATTTTATCCTGATTTTAAAAGGGTGATCATCCGCTTCCATGATCTTGGTGAAGAACGCATCCGTGATTTGATGTCAAAGGTGGTTGAGATGGATGAGGTGATTGCAAGTCAAACATTGATGCAGACCCTGCGTGAGTTTTCCAAACGACATCGAAATCTCACCCGGAAATTCAAACATCACTACCGTGAGGCTCTGAAGATTGTTGGTGACACGATCCCCGGAATAAATGAGATAAGTGAGGATAAAAAATTGCTGATCGGTGCCTATTTTTCGAAAGAGTATGCAATCAGTTCTGCTGCTTTTTTCAATCCTTCCATTGTTGAATCGCCTGACCAGACGTGGCTTGAAGAGGGTTCAAAGCGATTGATTATCAGTTTTCGGGCAACGGGTGAAGGGCATATCTCCAGTATTGTGTTTCATACAGGTGTCATTGATAGAAACGGGAACCTCAGTTTTGAACAGGCAGGGAATTATGTAGATGAGCCGGAAGTAGTGAAAAGACATATCTACGACAAGGCAATGATTGAGACCAAGCTGCGTGAGATGGGGGTAAAGGAGGAAATTGTCTGCTCGGTTATGCAGCCGCTGAAAAAGGAATTCATCTATGGTGAGTTGTTGGGCTCAGCCCTGGAAGTGCTCGCGCAACCTTCGTTGAGCGAGGAGGAACGAAGAGCGGTGGATCATATTGTCTGGCTGGCTGATTCACACTATCGGATAGAGTTTTCACTTGACACCCATCTTTCTGAAAGGGTTATTTTCCCTATATCCTATACGGAAAGAAGAGGAATAGAGGATGCACGTTTTGTCCGGTTTACCGATGATGATGGAAAGGTTACCTACTATGCTACCTATTCTGCTTACGACGGGTATGCAATTCTTCCGAAGTTGATTGTGACGGAAGATTTCAACTCTTTTGAGGTAAAACCGCTTCACGGACGAGGCGCACAAAACAAGAACCTAGCGCTGTTTCCCAGGAAAATAGCTGGCCGCTATGCCATGTTATCGCGCATCGATGGCATCAACAGTTATATCGGCTTCTCAGACAACATCAATATATGGCAGGAACCTGTCAGAATACAGGAGCCTAAGTATCCATGGGCGTTTATCCAATTGGGGAATTGCGGTTCCCCCATTGAAACCCCCGAGGGATGGCTGGTGATCACGCATGGCGTGGGGCCGGTGAGGCAATATTGTCTGGGTGCAACATTGCTTGACCTGTATGATCCGGCAAAAGTGATTGGTCACCTGAAGGAACCATTGCTCGCACCCAACGAGGAGGAGAGGGAGGGCTATGTGCCAAACGTAGTCTATTCTTGCGGATCAATCCTTCACAACAATCAGCTGATTGTCCCATATGGATTGTCAGATACCGGATCCGGGTTTATGTCGGTCGATATCAAGGAACTTATCGCAAAGATTCTCAACTCCTGATGACCATCGGATATAAAAAGTAACGAGCCGGTTGCCGGCCTTGATGATGGGCATCTCTGAATGGGATATCATTCCATCTGTTTATATCAACAAACTGTTTTTGTTGCGTAGATAAAAAGAGATATTCATCAATGACATCAGCCAGGAGATGGTGGACTCTGCTCCCTGGTTGAGATTCACACCGCCTGCATGAAGCCCGTCGCGGCACCCCCCGGTGGCAAAATCATAGAGTGGCTGCCCACACTCATTCTCTCCGGTGAACCAGTAAAATGCTTTCAATGCCTGATCGGCATAGGTGCCATCTCTCACATATTCTTCTGCCGCCAGGCATGCATCAATCATGCCATTGGCTTCCACCGGTTGCTGGTCGAACGCTGCCTTTCCCTGAGGGGTAAGCCAACCCTTATTCCCGACAGGTGAAAAAACACCATTGGTAAACTGTTTGTCAATGAGCCAGTCGAGTACTTTCAAACCCCGCTCAATGATTTTCTCATCCTGCAGGCAGATGCCGGCGAAAATCAACGCATGAGGGATACGGTTGTTCGCATAGCTCACCTTGTCGTCGAACCAGAGCCATTCGTTGTGAATGGTTTGATCAAACAGGGCATAAAGCCTCTTCGTATTTTTCATCAGCTTTTTAATCACTGCCGGCTCTTCGTGTACTTTGGTATGGTGTGTCAGCCCCAGTATGGCATATGACAACGCCCGGGGGTGTGTCAATGAGTCGATCTGCCCAAGTACTTTTTCAAACAGGTAGTTGGAGTGATAATAAAAGTTGCATACATTGGTGTAGGCAGCTGTATATCCCAGTGCCCAGGCCGTTCGGCCTATGCTGTCTTCCGATCCCTCCCTGTCTAACCATTGTCTCTCGTAGTTCATGAAGTTCCTGAATTTTTTCCTCTCAGGATTGTAGGCATAATCAATAAACGAGAGGTAAATACTTGTGAGCCTGTTCACCTCATCCACCTCCTGTACCTCGTTCTGAAGCATCACTGACAAGAGGAGAGCCCGGGCGTTGTCATCGGTGCAGTATCCGTGGTTGCGATTGGGAACATTGTATTTGGCATGTTGCAAAATGCCGGTATGATCGGTCAGCACGTGCAGATGATCCAGCTTGATGGGAGGAATGACAAATTTAGATTCAATCACCGGTGCAGGCCTGGAGAGTGCCTCTGCCTTCTCCTCATCGATAATTTGGGTTATAAGGTTGTGATATTGCTTGGCAATCTTGGGCCAATAACACTGTCTGGCCAGGTTGAATGCATTCAGTGCAATGGTTTTGCGCTTCTCTTCGTTGTCAAGCAGGTCGTTGATCTTTTCAGCCAACTGAACAGAGTCTTTAAAATCAAACAACACGCCTCTCTCATCCGCAAGCATCTCTTTGGCATACCAGAATGGAGTGGAGATGATCGGCCTGGCTGCGGCCATGGTGTAGATGAGTGTCCCCGATGAGATCTGTTTCTCACCCAGGTAGGGGATCACATAGATGTCACACAGCTCAAGGAAGCTGAACAGCTCATCGTTGGATACAAAGCGGTTGATGAAGATCACATTGTTCTCCAGATTCAGCTTGTTGACAAGCCGGATCAGGTTCAGTCGATAATCCTCTCCTTCTTTTTTCAGCACATGTGGGTGTGTAGCTCCCAGCACAATGTAAACCACATCCGGATGTTTCCTGATCACTCCCGGCAGTGCGTTGATCACCACCTCTATTGATTTGTTTCTGGAAAGCAGACCAAATGTCAACAGCACTTTCTTGTGCTCAACACCCAACTTTTTGCGCAAATCCTGCACATCTTTGGTCACATATTGATGTACGCCATGGTGTATATGTACGCATTTGGATGGCGGGATGCCATATACACGCTGCAGCAACTCAATCCCTTTCCGGGAGATGCAGACCAGTCTCTGAGAGTATAGCGACAGTTCATTGATCACCTTTCGTTGATTCTCCGTCGGATTGTCGAGCACGGTGTGCAGTGTGGTTACCACAGGGATGCGCAGTCTTTTTAGTAGCTGAATAATATGGATGCCATCCTTGCCACCGAATATGCCAAATTCATGTTGCAAACTCACGGCATCGAAATTATTCGAGTTCAGGTATTCGGCGGCACTGATGTAGGATGCCATCACGTTCTGTTCAATCTCAAATGCCACATCGCCGGGATAATTGTACCGGTTCAATCCGTCATTCATGGCAATCACCGCTGTGGTGATACCGTTCTGTTTGAGCCCGTCATTCAAATCTTTTGTAAAGGTAGCAATGCCACATTTACGTGGGGGATAATTTCCTATAATCGCAATTTTATTCATAATCCACTTTAAATGTGATGTTTTTTTGCTTTCACAGCAACAGGATCTTTTAAAGGAGTATGTTAGCACTTTTAACAGTATAAAGCAACTATTTTTTGTTAATAATATAAAACGTTCCTGTTTTCTTTCGGAAAGCTTACCATCAATCCTTAATTCCCTGATCTCATAGCAATCATTATGCCATGATCAGCTCCTCATGCTGGGTATATCCGCCGGTATATTTGGCGCAATCATGACAGGACTATTGGATGTTTTTACAGATTTTTTCCCTATCTTTGTATTCCGATATCAAAAGGGTTCAATTCAACATAAACAATATTGGCACTATGCACAGATACAAACCAGTGCGGTTGATCCTTGAGAACGGGATGGTTTTTCACGGACAATCGTTTGGAGCCGAAAAGGCCACATCGGGAGAAGTGGTTTTCAATACCGCCATGGTCGGTTACCCCGAGAGCCTGACAGACCCCTCCTACGAAGGACAGATTTTAACACTCACATACCCCCTCATCGGAAATTACGGAGTTCCCGCCAAAAGCGAAACAAACGGAATTTCCGATTTTTTTGAATCCCACCGGATCCATGTCCGCGGACTCATTGTGCAGGATTACTGCGAGGCGTACTCACACTGGAACAGTGTGGAGAGCCTGGGCGACTGGCTGCGGGCGGAGGGCATCCCGGGGATCAGCGGCATCGATACCCGCATGCTGACCAAGGTGCTGCGCGAGAAAGGTTCCATGCTGGGTAAGATTGTCTATGAGTGGGAGGATGAGACAGACTTCTATGATCCGGAGCAGGAGAACCTGGTGGCAAAGGTGAGCTGCAAGGAGGTGATCGAATATGGCAGGGGGGACAAAACAGTGGCGCTGGTTGACTGCGGCGTGAAGCTGAACATCATCCGCGAGTTGCTCAAACAGGAGATCCGGCTGCTCCGTGTGCCGTGGGACTACGACTTCAGCACGCTCCACTACGACGGCCTCTTCATCTCCAACGGGCCGGGAAATCCCGATTATTGTGATGTGACCGTAAATCATATCCGAGAAGCCATGCGGAAGGAGAAACCAATCTTTGGCATCTGCATGGGCAACCAGCTACTGGCCAAGGCGGCTGGTGCCGACACCTATAAGCTCAAGTATGGTCACCGCAGCCACAACCAGCCGGTACGCAAGGTGGGGAGCAACCAGTGCTTCATCACCTCGCAGAATCATGGCTACGCCGTGGATGAGTCGCTGCTGGGCGGCGAATGGGAACCCTGGTTTGTCAACATGAACGATGGCACCAACGAAGGGATACGCCACAAGCACAAGCCTTTCTTCTCGGTGCAGTTTCATCCTGAGGCGACTGGGGGCCCCACCGACACCCGCTTTTTCTTTGAGGACTTTGTGAAAATGCTTTAAATGTGCACAGAAAGATGAACAACAACAGCATACAATCCCACGACAAATCAATATCCACCCAACAGCTCTTTGCTTCGGCTGAAAGGATACCGATCAGAAAAGCACTGATCCTGGGTTCCGGAGCGCTCAAGATTGGAGAGGCGGGTGAGTTCGACTACTCCGGCTCACAGGCGCTGAAGGCACTGCACGAAGAGGGTGTGGAGACCATTCTGATCAACCCCAACATCGCCACGGTACAGACCTCCGAGGGGTCAGCCGACAAGATCTACTTCTTGCCGGTGACTCCTTTTTTCGTGGAGAAGGTGATCGACCGGGAACGGCCTGACGGCATCCTGCTGGCCTTCGGCGGCCAGACTGCGCTCAACTGTGGTGTGGAACTCTACCAGGCGGGAGTCTTCGGAAAATACAATGTGCAGGTGCTGGGTACACCCGTGCAGGCAATCATGGATACCGAGGACCGTGATCTCTTCGTGAAAAAGCTGGATCAGATAGGAGTGAAAAGTATCCAGAGCTTTGCTGCTAAGACCATGGAAGAGGCGCTGAAGGCTGCCCACACACTGGGTTATCCCGTCATCGTGCGTGCCGCCTATGCCCTTGGGGGACTGGGTTCCGGCTTCTGCAACAACGAAGAGGAGCTTCGTGCCCTCGCCGGTAAAGCTTTCAATTATTCCAATCAGCTGCTCATCGAGAAGTCGCTCAAGGGGTGGAAAGAGATCGAGTATGAGGTGGTGCGCGACCGCTACGACAACTGCATCACTGTCTGCAACATGGAGAACTTCGACCCACTGGGCATCCACACCGGCGAGAGCATCGTGGTGGCTCCTTCGCAGACGCTCACCAACAGTGAGTATCACAAGCTGCGGGAGCTGGCCATCCGCATCATCCGCCACATTGGCGTCGTGGGTGAATGCAACGTACAGTATGCTTTCGACCCGGAATCGGAAGATTACCGTGTCATCGAGGTGAATGCCCGCCTGAGCCGCTCCTCGGCACTGGCCTCCAAAGCAACCGGATACCCGCTGGCGTTCGTCGCTGCCAAGCTGGGGCTGGGCTATGGGCTGTTCGACCTGAAGAACACGGTCACCCGTTCCACCAGTGCCTTCTTTGAGCCGGCACTCGACTACATCGTGGTGAAGATCCCCCGCTGGGACCTGGGTAAGTTCAATGGCGTCTCAAAGGAGATCGGCTCCTCTATGAAGTCGGTGGGTGAGATCATGGCTATCGGACGCACTTTCGAGGAGGCCATTCAGAAAGGGCTCCGCATGATTGGCCTGGGGATGCACGGCTTCGTGGAAAACAAGGAGCTGAAGATCGATGACATCGACAAGGCACTGCGTGAACCCACCGACCAGCGCATCTTTGTGATCAGCAAGGCTTTCCGGAAGGGGTATACGGTGGATCAGATCCACACGCTGACGAAGATCGACAAGTGGTTCCTGCGTAAACTGTATCAGATCGTGCTGACAGCGGAATCACTTGAGGCATATGAGCCCGGCAATCTGGATTTCATGGCAAAAGGAAACAATGGCTTCGATGAGCTGCTGCGGCTCGCCAAGCAGCAGGGTTTCTCCGATTTCCAGATAGCCCGCGCGCTGTGGAAAGAGCAGATCAGCGACGCATCACCCCTCATCATCCGTTCCTACCGGAAAAAGATGGGACTCTTGCCGGTGGTCAAACAGATCGACACGCTGGCGGCCGAATATCCCGCACAGACCAACTACCTCTATCTTACCTACAACGGCACTGAGAATGATCTGCACTACCTGGGCGACCGCCGTTCGGTGATCGTGCTGGGATCGGGTGCCTACCGCATCGGCTCGTCGGTGGAGTTCGACTGGTGCTCGGTGAACGCACTCCACACCGTCCGCAGCGAGGGCTACCGCTCGGTGATGATCAACTACAACCCGGAGACGGTGTCGACCGACTACGACATGTGCGACCGGCTCTATTTCGACGAGCTCACCTATGAGCGGGTAATGGATATCATTGAGCTGGAGAACCCGCATGGCGTCATCGTCTCGGTGGGGGGGCAGATCCCCAACAACCTGGCGGTGAAACTGGACAACGCCGGGGTGCGCATCCTGGGGACTTCCGCCACAAGCATCGACAATGCTGAGGACAGACATAAATTTTCTTCCATGCTCGACAGACTGGGTATCGATCAGCCACGTTGGAAAGAGCTGACTACCCTGAACGGGATCCTTCAGTTCGTGGATGAGGTGGGCTTTCCGCTGTTGGTAAGACCCTCTTATGTCCTTTCGGGTGCAGCGATGAATGTCTGTTCCAACCGGGATGAGCTGGAGCGTTTTCTCACACTGGCTACCGAGGTGTCACGCAAATACCCGGTCGTGGTGTCTGAATTTATTGAGGAGGCCAAAGAGATTGAAATGGACGCTGTGGCACAAAACGGGGAGCTGGTGGTTTACGCCATCTCCGAGCATGTGGAGTTTGCAGGTGTCCACTCCGGAGATGCCACCATTCAGTTCCCGCCGCAAAAGATCTATGTGGAGACCGTGCGCCGTATGAAGCAAATCACGCGGAAGATTGCCAAAGCACTGAATATCTCAGGACCATTCAATATTCAGTTTCTTGCCAAAGACAACGATATCAAGGTAATTGAATGCAACCTGCGTGCTTCACGTTCATTTCCTTTTGTTTCTAAAGTGCTAAAAATCAACTTTATTGATCTATCCACGAAAGTAATGCTCGAGATCCCTGTGGAGAAACCTGAGAAATCGGCTTTCGACCTGGACTATGTGGGAATCAAAGCCCCCCAATTCTCTTTCACCCGCCTGCAGAAAGCAGACCCGGTGTTGGGGGTGGATATGGCATCTACCGGCGAGGTGGGGGCGATTGGCACCCATTTCGATGATGCGCTGCTCACCGCGATGTTGGCAGTGGGTTATCGGATACCTGAAAAAAATATCATGGTTTCTTCCGGAGGAACAAAATCGAAAGTGGACCTGCTGGATGCCTGTCGTCTTCTGCAGCAAAAGGGATACACCCTCTTCGCCACAGGTGGAACGCAGAAGTTTCTCGCGGAGAATGGCGTGGAGAGCACCTTTGTGGCCTGGCCCGACGAGGAAAGTGATGCGCCAAAGGTGAATGACCTGATCGCGGAGAAGCGGTTCGATTTGGTGATCAACATCCCGAAGAACCTGACGGAGCGGGAGCTGACCAACGGCTACATCATCCGCCGGGGAGCGGTGGACTACAACATCCCGTTGATCACCAACGCCCGGCTGGCCAGTGCTTTCATCACAGCCTTTTGCACCATGGCGATGGAAGATATCGAGATCAAGAGCTGGGACGAGTATTGATGTTGTCCGATTTTACAGCCGGTCAGTCAGCTTATTTCTGCTGGTACTTGAATCGCTTGATGCTTCGCTTGGGTGTTTTTTCAAACTCCTCATTTAGCAGCCGGAAAGAGGCAATCTTGCTGTAGATGGGCAGCCTGGCATTGGTATCACTGATTATCTTACCAAAGAGAGGTACCCCTCACTGTCCATCGTCCCCAGGTCGCCTGTCTTCAGCCACCCATCATCGGTGAAAGCGTGGCGGGTGGCATCATCATTCTTGTAATAACCCAGCATCACATTGGCTCCTCTTACCTGTATCTCACCCACAACTTGTTGCGGTTCATTCGAGTCGATCCGTACTTCCATCCGGTCGACCACTCTTCCGCAGGAGTGCTCTTTAAATACCTTCCAGTAGGAGTAAGAGATCAGCGGGCCACATTCGGTCATGCCATAACCCACCGTATAGGGGAACCGAACCTTGCGAAGGAACTTCTCTACATCGGGGTTAAGGGCCGCACCGCCAATCACCACCTCGTTGAGGTTGCCGCCAAATGCTTCAATCATCGACTTGCGCACCTTCCTGTACACGATGGTATTGAGAAGGGGAACGCGGGTGAGCACCTTTGCCGCACCTTCATGCAGTTTCGGCAAGATACTATTGGTCACAATCTTCTCGATGATAAGGGGTACTGCCAGCACCAGCTTGGGATTTACCCTGGCAAAAGCATTGAGTAATACACTGGGGGAGGGTGTCTTGCCCAGGAAGTGGATGTGGCAGCCCATAGAGATGGAGTTGAGGACCTCGAAAGCCAGTCCGTAGGTATGTGCCATGGGGAGCATGCAGACAATGTTGTCTCCGGCATGAATGAATTCCAGGTTGTCGTTGGCAAATTTCGTATTGGACCAGAGACTGCGGTAGGGCAGCATCGCACCTTTGGGGCTGTTGGTGGTGCCCGAAGTATAGTTGATCATCGCCAGCTCCTCTGGCTTTTCGGTACGGAAATAGATGTCGTTGACGAAGAAACCCCTGGCATATTTTTCTGCAAAGTAATTTGTAGAGGAGGCTGCAAACTGTTGCAGATGCTCGTAACTGCTTGTCAACAGCGAGAAGGTGTCGAGTGAGAAGACAGACTCAACCTTTGACAGGCTCTCGCGATCCAGTTCACGCCAGATGTTCTCGTCGGTGAACAAAAGTTTGGAATCGGAATGATCCACGATGAACTGTATGCTCTTTTTATCGAACTCGTGCAAAATGCTCACGACCACTGCACCATAGGAGAGGGTTGCAAAGAAAGCAATCGCCCAGTTGGCTGAATTTTTCCCGCAGAGGGAGATCTTATCTCCCCTTTCAACTCCGGCTGCTTTAAAATAATCTTGTAGTTGGTCTATTTCCCGGGCAAAATCTTTGTATAAATAGGTCTTGCCCTGGAAGTCAGTCATGGCAGGCATCTCCCAGTGATTGCGAATGCTCTGTTCAATTAGGCCTAAAAAGCTGTTTGGGTTCATAAATGATTCCTTTAATCAGTTTGCCGACCTTCCTCCAAAAAAAGACCCCTTTTTGTCAGATGGTAGTAATAATTGCTTCAGCTCAATGCAAAAATAGGTCAAATTTCTGTTAAAACATAACTGGATCAGATTTTTATAGATAAATTTACATCTGGGAACGTGGGCTGGTTGAGCAACTCGCTGATCAAAAAAAGAATTTGAACAGCGAATTGAAATTGAGACATGCTGATTTATGGGATAAAATTTTATAGTTGTACTAATTTCCGCAGTAGCGTAAAAGCTAAAGTTGTTTAGCGCATATGCAGATTTCTTGTTAATTATTCGTTTTAATCATTCTCATTTTTTGTATTTTGTGTGAAGAACCAACGGCGGACTGGTTCCATTAGTG
>JAHDQF010000085.1 GCA_018433945.1 Proteiniphilum sp.
GGAACTCAACGACGTCTCCATCCGCTACGGAGGGAAGGCCGCCTGCGAAGGGGTTCGCCTCTCTGTTGACCGAGGGGAGAAAATCGCCCTGCGGGGGAAAAACGGCAGCGGCAAATCGAGTCTCCTGCGGCTGATCTGCGGAGAAGACCTCCAATACAGCGGGACCCTGACGAAGGGGTCAGGGCTGAAGATCTCCTATCTTCCCCAAGACACGGGAGATCTCGAGGGAGACCTCGCCGACTACGCCCGCCGCTACGGCATCGAAGAGAGCCTCTTCAAGTCCACCCTGAGAAAACTGGGCTTTCCCCGGATCCAGTTCGAGAAGGATCTGGCCGACTACAGCGGCGGACAGAAAAAAAAGGTGCTCCTCGCCCGAAGTCTCTGCGAGCGGGCCCACCTCTATCTCTGGGATGAGCCGCTGAACTACATCGACGTCATCTCCCGCATCCAGATCACGGAGCTGCTGCTCGAACACCGGGCCACCCTTCTCTTCGTCGAGCACGACAGGGCCTTCTGCGACGAGGTGGCTACCAGGGAGTATGTGCTCTCTCCACTGTAGGGCTCGCCGAGAGGCTGGTCGGCTGCCAGCAGGCGGATTGCCTATCGGCCAGGGCAGGATGTCCGACGCTTTCCGTGCGGCGCCGGGACTGAAAACCCGGACAAGCGCTCGATTTTTCCAGATGAGCCGGCTTGAGGCCATGTCCAGCGTCGTTTCTCAGAAAGCTGCAGTCCCGTTCGTGGATTCTACCGGATTGTGAATGTCCCGACATGAGGGCACTGCTCCGACAGGAAGTCATGGGAGACAGAAAGACCGGGATTGATCTAAAACACCGGGGCCTTCCAGATGGTTCCGGAAGGCCTCGGACTATAAGCTGGTGGAGGTAGGGGGATTCGAACCCCCGGCCCCTTGCATGCCATGCAAGTGCGCTCCCGCTGCGCCATACCCCCGATTTCGATCAAGCGAGGCCCATTATAATAAGCCTCCAGCGTACTGTCAACCGCTCTTTCTTCTCGTGTGGCTGGACAGGGATAATGTCACCCCTTAAGGGGACAGGGAAAATGTCACCCCCCTCGGTGGAAAATAGACTCTATGAAGAACGAGGGTGACATCAGGTTGTCCATCAGGCAGGCGCGGAAGCTTCATGTCCTTGAAGAGGTGACATGCGGGAGGATGACCAACAGGGAGGCTTCAGCCGCTTTGGGCCTATCGGTGCGGCAGGTCCAGAGGATAAAGGCCAGCTTCAAGGAGGCGGGAGCAGCATCGCTGGTCCACGGCAAAAGGGGCCAGAAGCCCTCCAATTACGTCTCCTGCGCGGTCAGGGATCTTGTGGCGGAGCGGGCGAGATCCTTGTGGAAAGGGGCGAGCGCAAGGCACATGTCGGAGCTGCTTTTGGCCGAAGAGGGGTGCTCTGTCTCCTCCAAGACCATCACCAGGATCCTGAAGGAGGCGGGCTTGAAAAACCCCCTCTCCCATAAAGGGGCGAGGAAGCGACGGAGAAGGACCCGGATGGAGCGCTTCGGACAGATGCTTCAGATGGACGCCTCCTCCTTCGACTGGCTCTCGAACGGTTCGATGATCTCCCTTCACGGCGCCATCGATGATGCCACAGGCAACGTCACGGCCCTGCGGTTCGAGCCTACGGAGTGTCTTGACGGCTATTTCCGCGTCCTGGAAGAGACCGTTCTCGGTTACGGGGTCCCCAGGTCCATTTACTCCGATGCCCACTCCATCTTCTTCTCTCCCAAGCCTGACAGGCTCACCCTCGTTGAGGAGCTGAGGGGGACAAGGGAGGGGCTTACCCAGTTCGGCAAGGCCCTGGATATCCTGGGCATCTCCCCCATCAAGGCCCTCTCTCCACAGGCGAAGGGGCGGGTAGAGAGACTCTGGGGGACGCTCCAGCACCGATTGGTGGTCGACCTGAGAGTGGCAGGGGTGTCCACCCTGGAGGAGGCCAATGCCTTCCTGACAGCCTACAGATCGAGACATAACAGACTCTTTGCCGTCACGCCAAAGGATGAAACGGCGGCATTCATGCCTGCTCCCTCCAGACAGGATCTTGCCCTTATCCTGTGCCGAAGATCTTTCCGGAAGATGACAGGAGATTCCACCCTATCCTGGAAGAACCGGAAGTGGGCCGCAGTAGGCGAGCAGGACAGAAAGGCCCTCTTCCGCCGCGGGACCGAGGTCGAGGTCCTGACCCTGTTGGACGGTCAGATGGCCCTACGGCATGGAGGTCTCTGTTACAGGCTTATCGAGAGCGATGAAGACAACGCTCGAAAAGACGTGAACGAAGGATCTGGCGTCAAGGTCAAGACAGGGAAACCCCCGGTACCTGCTCCGGATCATCCATGGCGGAAGTGGTACGGGAACAGGCCTAACCCCAGGGAACA
>JAHDQF010000049.1 GCA_018433945.1 Proteiniphilum sp.
GCGATCAAGAACGGACAGAACCCCTTTGAGGTCCTTCAGGTTATTGCAACCCTTTCTCAAGCGTAGTTTCAAGTATAGCATAGTGATTGACGAATAGTCAGGACTCTCTGTCTATGACAGGGGGGACCTGAGTAGTTACGACTTTTTCATCGCTAAATCCTCCCTTTTTGTCTTTCTGTTTAAAACTTCAGCTACATAACCGTCAAATTTTCATTTATATCATCTGATGAACATTTCATTTTTCAAAATGAAACCCTTCAAATTGTATGCCAATCGTTTAAGCGTAAATTCAGGGAATTTCTTATTTAAGAAACTTTAAAATTCTCCGGTATTTTAAACAAAAAAAGGACAAAGTTACCACTTGCCCACTTTCTCCGACCACTTACATTCGACTACAAGCTAACTTTTACCATCCGTTGACGCAGCAACTGCGTCCAGTTCCAATTGCACAAAGGGATAGCCTGCAATGAAGCTACGGTAAAAGACGCTACCTCCGCTTTTGAACAAAACAACCGGCAATGTGTTTTATAGAGTTGAACAAAACCAAACATGACAAATAATTTAAAACTCTCCATACTCGATCTGGCCTACTACACGGAAAATGATTCATCACCCGGCGATGTGTTGCGCAACTCAACCAGCATTGCACAACTGGCCGATAAACTGGGTTATCACCGCTATTGGTTTGCCGAGCACCACAACAGCCCGGCACTGATGAGCATGTTTCCCGAGATTATGATCGCGCATGTGGCTTCAAAAACAGAACGTATCCGTGTGGGCAGCGGGGGGGTGATGCTTCCCAACCACAGCGCTTTGAGTGTGGCTGAACGTTTCTCTATGCTCGAAGCCCTTCATCCCGGACGCATCGATCTGGGCATTGGCCGTGCGCCGGGTACCGACGGCAGGACAGCCTTTGCACTACGCCGTTCGTGGGAGGCGATCAAAGAGGACACTTTCCCCGAACAACTCAACGACCTGCTTGGTTACTTCGGTCACGACTTACCCGAAAAGCATCCTTTTGCCAATGTGATTGCCAACCCCGACCCATCGCTCACTCCCCGGATTTACATGCTGGGCTCGAGCAGCGGCGGCGTGCAGTTCGCGCTGGACAAAGGGCTCGGCTTCGTCTTCGCCGGACAGATCAATCCCGAAATGGCAGTGCCGGTGTTGAACTATTACCGCAAAAATTTCAAGCCTTCCAAATATTACAGCGAGCCCAAAAGCATATTCTCCATTATTGTTTTCACGGCAGAGACCGATGAGGAAGCCCTTTTTTATGCTGCTCCCGGCCTGCTGATGTGGACCCTGCTGGCCACCGGAAAACGATTCAATGTCTTTCCCACCAACAAAGCGGCAAATGACTATCCGTATAATCTGCAGGAGAAGGCTATCCGGGAACAGCAGTTGTCGAAATTTGTGATCGGAAGCCCCGGGAAAGTGGCTGAACAACTGCACGACTGGGCAAAGAAAACCGGGGTGGACGAAATCATGCTGGTAAATGGCTATGCCGAAATGGAAGCCCGAGAGAAAGGATACACCCTGCTTGCAAAGGAGTTCGGGTTAACTTCCTGATTTTTATCGAATCTTTGAACTTGTTTCGCCGGCAAAGGCCTTCAACTGATGATGGCCTGGAACCACTGAATACTGCAGTTGAATTAAGTATTCCTGCGGCTGGTTATGGAGATTGAATCCCATTGCTTAATGTGTGATGATATCGGAGCTGCGAAGAGACACAAAAAAAGGTTGTCCCTGGAAGAACAACCCTCTAAATCTGAAATTTCCGTTCCTTCAAATCTTCTCGAAACTGTCACGCGAAGTCTGGCAAAAGGCACATTTTTCGTCCACGTTACCTTCTTCATAGGTGTTGCCGCAAACGGGGCACACTTCGTAACCGGAAGGCAGCATACTTTCGTCGCCTGCCTGCAAAGCAGCCAGCGCATTTTTATAAAATGATGCGTGCTTCATTTCCGTGTCCCTTGCCCACGTAAACGATTTCACGGCATCGGGTACATTTTCGGCTTCTGCATCTTTCATAAATCCGGGATACATGGTTGTTTCTTCATAGGTCTCCCCATCGATGGAAGCCTGAAGATTTTCGGCCGTTGTTTTTACTTCGAATTGGGGCGTGAAAGGTTCCATTTTTTCACCCAGTTTTTCCAACACCTTGGTGTGATTGGCAGCATGTATGGTTTCGGCTTTCGATGCGGCATCGAAAAGTTTGGCAATAGTGTCGTTGCCTTCTTCCCTGGCTTTTTGTGCAAAAGCGGCATACTTGGCACTTGCCGTGGTTTCTCCTTTAATTCCCTCTTTCAGGTCTGCAATCGTCTTAACGGGTTTCTGATTACAGCTTACAAACATAAACACAGCTCCGAGAGCTAGTATAAAAAACAAATACTTTTTCATCTTATCCTTCTTTTTTAATTATTTAAACATTAAAGGGGCATCATATATTCATATACAAGCGTTCCTCCGAAATATCCGGTGATAAATACGCTGATGGTTGCCAAAGCGTAGATAATAAAAGCAATGTTTTTGAGCTTTTTGTCATCATCTTTCTTTTTAACGACCACATAAATCCGGATTGCGGCGGTGATGATCAGTAAAACGACGGTAATGAATGCCGTCACCTCATGTGTTTCGCGTACCTGACCGGCAGATCCTCCCATTTCCGCAGTAAAAAAGATACCCGATAACCAGGTGATTACGGCAGACAAAGCTCCCAGTATCAGCAGATAATAACCGGCTTTGGTAAGGCACACCTCTTTTTTGCGAAACAAATAAATGAGTTCCAGCAAAAAGCCGGCAGCGACTAAAGCGATGGGGAAATGCACCAGCATAGGATGCACATGCGATAGTGAAAACATAGGCTATGATTTTTAATAAACTTTTTTCTTTAAACCTTCACAAAAATAGTTATCGTTCAGGAAAATTGTTCTGCAATAACGTTAAATTTCCACGAATTTACAAATATAGAATCATTCAATTTAAGAGTGCACTCCGAAAACCCTATCTATCGAGAATGTTCAATTATAATGCATTGAAATTCAATATGTTTTTATGTTAGCGCGCAACGAAAGAGACTTTTCAGAGGAGATTCATTTAACTGTTTCCAAAAAATAACTTTGTTTGCATGGGTAGTTTTGGATGTATGATCGGCTGTTCGTGGTCTGAAACACCTGAAAGACAAATAACTTCATTTCCCAAGCTTTAGTATTCGGACTGCACCATAAATGACCACAACAAATACGATGGCGCCGATAATCAGGTCAGGTTTGTTCGAGTCCAGCCAATAGACCAAAAAACCTGCAGCAATCACGCCCAGGTTGATGATGACGTCATTCGAAGTGAAAATTACACTTGCTTTCATATGGGCCTCTTCCTTGCTATTTGATTGCTGCAGCAAATAAAGGCAAATGCTGTTTGCAATAAGTGCCAAAACCGATACAAAAATCATTGTGGAGAAATCGGGAAGGTTTTCAGCGCCGAAAAAACGTCTCAGCACCTCCAGAAAACCGATGACTGCCAATGTTATTTGAAAATATCCTGCAAGCCGGGCAATTCGTTTTTTTCTCATCAATGTGCCTCCCACGGCAAAAAGACTCAACCCATACACCATGCTGTCGGCAAGCATATCCAGACTGTCGGCCACCAGTCCCATGGACCTTGAAATGAGTCCGGTGGTCATTTCTATTCCAAAGAACGCAAAGTTGATGACGAGTACTGTCAGAAGTACTTTTTGTTGATGCTTATTTTCGGCGAACGCGGTCTGTCCGGGTTGATCAATATGCCCGGTTGAAAGTATCTTCCCTCCCAGATTCAGGTCGCGTATCGATTTTTCAATCTGTTCCAGTTGTCCCTCGTGAAACACAGTCACCTCCCGCCTCGGAATATCAAAATTCATATCATAGACGGATGAAAGATTCTCCAGCTTCATCCGGATCAGGTTTTCCTCTGCAGGACAATCCATTTTGGGAACCTTAAACAGTGTCTTATCCATTTTTTATAAATCTTTGATTGATGGATGTGGTTTAAAAAAGACTGATTGATCATACATTAGCCGATATTCCCACCCGTAAAAATAACAAAAAGTTATTTAAGCGCAAAAATAATATCTATGGAAAATAGGTATTTCTGCTATAAATTCCCCAATTCACGCGCTCGAACGGATGAAGCGACCAACCAACTTTCGATCAAAGGTTAAACCGTTCGAAAATTTATAATTTATTCTTTCAGTTTATTATATTTGTATCTTCAGTTACTTCATAATTTAAATGAATACCGGATACCGATGATATATCATCCTGGATGACGAACGACTATAAACTTGAGATCTGTGCCAACCCGGTGGACAGCGCCGGCAAGGTGCGGCAAACGTTGAAAGAACTGGGGAAAACATCTAAATAATTAATTCACAAAAACCGAATAAACATGAAGACATTCAAAAGACTACAACTGATGGCTGCATTTTCTTTCTTGCTTGCATCCTGCGGCACGGGAGACAACGGATCAGCCGAGGCTGACTACCAGGTAGTGCCACTTCCCGATCAAATTGAGATGACAGAGGGAAAAGCATTCACACTCACCGGTTCCACCCGGATCACTTACCCCGGAGGAAACGAGAAGATGGAGCGCAACGCTGCGTTTCTGGCCGATTTCCTGGAGCTGTCAACAGGAATCAGACCGGAAATAACGACTGATGAAGCGAAGAAGGATGCGGTAATCCTCTCCCTGGGACTACAGGATGAGAACCCCGAAGCCTACAGGATACAAATCGACAGGCAGAACATCTGGATTGAGGGTGCCTCCGAGGCAGCGGTCTTCTACGGTATACAAACCCTGCGCAAGTCTGCTCCTGTAGGGAACTACAGTCATGTCACATTTTCACCAGCCACCATCACCGATGCACCCCGCTTCGGCTATCGCGGCATGATGCTCGACGTGGCCCGCCACTTTCAGCCGGTGGAATTTGTAAAAAAATATATCGACCTGTTGGCACTGCACCACATCAACCGCTTTCACTGGCACCTCACCGATGACCAGGGTTGGCGCATCGCGATCGATGCTTATCCGAAGCTAATGGAAATCAGCTCCATGCGAAGGGAGACCGTGATCGGCCGTAACACAGATGAGTATGACGGCACACCGCATGGCGGTTACTACACCAAGGAGGAGCTGAAGGATGTGGTTGCCTATGCCGCCGAGCGTTATATCACCATCATCCCGGAAGTAGACCTGCCGGGGCATATGCTGGCGGCGCTGGCTGCCTATCCGGAGCTGGGATGCACCGGCGGCCCCTACGAGGTGGCACGCAAGTGGGGTGTCTTCGAGGATGTACTCTGCCCCGGCAAGGAGGAGACCTTCACCTTCCTGGAGGGAGTGCTGACCGAGGTGATGGAGATCTTTCCCTCCTGGTATATCCACATTGGCGGTGACGAAGCGCCCAAGACACGCTGGGAGAAGTGCCCCGACTGTCAGGCACGCATCAAAGAGCTGGGCCTCAAAGACCGCAATGGACATACTGCAGAGCACTACCTGCAGAGCTATGTAACTGCTCGCATCGAAAAATTCCTGAACGACCACGGGAGAAGCATCATCGGCTGGGATGAGATCCTGGAGGGTGAGCTGGCACCCAATGCCACGGTAATGTCATGGCGCAGCATGGATGGCGGCATACAGGCTGCGCAAATGGGACACGACGTGATCATGACACCCACCGAATACTGTTATTTCGACTATTATCAGACGCAGGACACCGAAGGGGAGCCACTGGCCATCGGCGGATATGTTCCCCTGGAGAAGGTCTACAGTTTCGAGCCGGCACCCGATCAGCTCACTGCAGAGCAGAAAAACCATATCCTGGGAGCACAGGCCAACCTCTGGACAGAATATATCAGTGACCCTGAGCACGTGGAATATATGACCCTGCCGCGACTGGCCGCCATGAGCGAGGTGCAGTGGATGCAGCCCGGGAAGAAAAATTACGACGATTTTCTTACGCGATTGCCGCATCTGCGGGCTCTCTACGACAAACTGGGCTACCATTATGCCACCCATGTGTTTGATGAGAAAAGTCGATGAAATCAGGATGGGTTAATGAAAAACCTGAAAAGCCGGTCTGCTATATGAATAACATAGAGTACCGGCTTATTTTATAAGTGCGTAGAGCATTTGAATCTCTTCCGCCCAGCGTGTTTCATCGGGTGTCTCAAGGATCAGCGGCATGTTGTCGAAACGGGGGTCATTCATGATAAAGCGGAAGAGATCCATGTTCATCACCCCCTTGCCGAGGCTGTCGTGGCGATCCACCCGTGAGGCCAGCTCTTTTTTTGAGTCGTTGATGTGCATCCCTCTGAGGTAATGAAAGCCGATGATCTCATCAAACTTGCGAAAGGTCTCCTCGAACCCTTCACGAGTTCTAATCTCATAGCCGGCAGCGAGGGTGTGTGCCGTATCGAGGCAGACCCCCACCCGGCTCTTGTCCTCCACCTTGTCGATGATCTGAGCTATCTGCTCGAAGGTGTATCCCAGGTTGGTGCCCTGTCCTGCGGTGTTCTCAATCACGGCAGTCACACCAGTGGTCTTCTCCAGAGCGATGTTGATCGACTCGGCGATTCGATTGAGGCAGGCACCCACCGATATCTGGTTCAGGTGACTTCCGGGGTGGAAATTGAGCCGGTTGATACCCAACTGCTCACACCGCTTCATCTCGTCGATGATCGCGGCGCGTGATTTCTGCACCTCCTCCTCGCCCGGGTTACCCAGGTTGATCAGGTAACTGCTGTGCGGGAGAATGTGATCGGGTGAGAACCCGAACTCCTCGCAACGCGATTTGAACCGATCGATATTCTGCGCTGTGTATGCCGAGGCAAACCATTGCCGCTGGTTCTTCGTAAAAAAAGCAAATGCATTGGCTCCTATGGCTTGGGCGTTCAGCGGCGCGTTCTCTACACCACCTGATGCGCTGATATGCGCTCCTACATATTTCATACGATCATATTTTATTCTTTTACATCAAAGTTAGATAGAAAGGGCTAACTGCGTTTTTTGGGAAAAGTGATCAGAAAAGAGAGTCCTCCCTCGGGCCGGTTGCGGGCCAGAATGCTGCCTTTGTGAAAGAGCACGGCATTCTTTACGATGGAGAGCCCCAGTCCCGAGCCACCCGTCTTGCGGGTACGCCCTTCGTTCACCCGGTAGAACCTTTCGAAGATTCGCACCAGGTGTTTCTCTTCCAGGCCGGGGCCGTTATCATAAAACTCGAAGAAGAAAGCATCCTCATTTTCGTTGTGTGACCTCACCACGATCACGATCTCCTCCCCAGCATAAGCGATGGCATTCTCTGTCAGGTTGCGGAAAATGGAGTAAAGCAGCGTACGGCTACCGTAAAGCACCACATCATCACTCACCTCTATGATAAAACGGTCACCTTTCTCCGAAAGTTTTTCCGACAGATCATTCTCCATCTCCTGCAGGATCTCCCGAATATTCACCGTTTCCATCTCAAATCGGTCGGAAGCCTCCTCAATCTTGGTGAGCATACTGATGTCCTGAATCAGTTCCGAAAGTCGAATGGTCTGCGTGTAAGCTCTGTCGAGAAAAGTACGAAGCCGTGCATCAACACCTTCGTCTGCAAGTCCAAGAATTGTCTCCAGATAGCCACGTATACTTGTTACAGGTGTCCTTAACTCATGAGCGATGTTATTGGTCATCTCCTGCTTTAGCAGCCGTCGCTTTTCCCCACGGGTGATGTCACTGATGTATAGCTCGAAACTGCGGTCCTCAAAGATGATCACCCGCACGTTAAATATCTTTCCACTTTTCGCCATGCGCTGCGAGAAAACATTCTGACTTTCAGCATTCTGATCGAGGAAAGCTACCACCTCCCTGAATGAGGGATCCGTAAACAGCTTCTCGGTGATCAGCGTGGGCGATTCGAGAATCAGGTTAAGATATTGCAGAAAATGGGAGTTCGCATAGACCTCTTTTCGCTCTTCCGAAAAGATGGCGATACCCTCTTCCGAGAACTGAAAATGCTGCAGCAGTTTCTCCCGCTCGGCAGCCAGTCGACGACGGTTTTCCTCCAGCAGATTGTAATTCTCCACGATGGCTGCACTCACCTCGCCCACCTCATCATCGGCAAAGACAAAGGAGGGGGGGATCGCAGTGCCGTTCTTCACATTCTGCGAGAAAGCTCTCAGCTCACGTATCGAACGGGAGAAACGGTTGGAGAAGTAGATCATCATCAGAACTGAAACGATGAAAAAGAGCAGAATGTAGTAAGCAAACGAGTTACCGGAATGAATGAAAGAGCGCAACTCCACATCATAGGGAAGAGCCACCCGAACAAAGAGGCTATCAGCCAGACGGGCATGGTAGAGATACTCCAACTGGTTACTGGCTGAACGACGGATATCCGATCCATAGCCCTTGGCAATGCTCTCCTGCACCTCCGGTCGCATCAGATGGTTCTCCATTCCTCCCTCCTCCAGCAGGTTGTCGTACAACACAACTCCTCGCTGGTCGATCAGCGTGAGTCGCAGCTCCGGCTGTATATATTGCAACAGCTCTCTGAGCTTTGCTGTGTCCATCTCCGGAAAGATCTTATTTTTACGGATATAGTTGGCGATCATAAGCGCCTGGTTATCCAACATGCGTTCCAGGCTCTCGGTACGCTCTTTCCTCACCTGCTGTTGTTCAAAGTAGATGATGCCTGCGGTAAAAAAAGCAATGATCAGGGAAAAGGTGAGCAGGATGCGACTTTTGAAGGAGAGATGGATCTTCATGACTACTTCCCGTTATCCAGGTTCAGGTAATAGCCGAAACCGGAACGGTTGACGATGATACCGGCATACTCACCCAGTTTCTTTCGCAGACGGGTGATGTGCACATCGACGGTACGGTCAAGCACATATTCATTCTCACCCCAGACGCTCCCAAGGATCTCGGCACGGGTGAGCAGGTTGGGTGAGACCTGTGCCAGCAGCGAGAGAATTTCAAACTCTTTCTTGGTGAGTGACACCTCCACGCCATCGATGGTCACCCTGTTGGCAGGAATATCGATGGTTAGCCCCAGATAGTTCCAGCGGGTCTCTGCCGGCATATGAACCAATGAGGTACGCTTCAACAGTGCACGCACGCGGGCCAGCAACTCCTTCACGGAAAAAGGCTTGGCAATGTAGTCATCGCCACCGAGAGAGAAGCCGGTGAGCATGTCGTTTTCACTGTTTTTGGCCGTGAGAAAGATGATTGGAATCACGTTGCCATTTTTCCGCAGCGTCTCTGCCATCTTAAAGCCGGACATGCCTCCCATCATCACATCCAGAATCAGTAGCTGGTGCACATCGGTCAGTACGGCCAGTGCCTCTTCTGCTGAGGAGGCCACATCCACAATGTACCCCTCCTGCTCCAGGTTGAACTGTAGAATATCACAGATATCCTTCTCATCATCTACAACCAATATTCTCTCTTCCATATGATAGCTGTTATTGGTTTCAGCCCCGATTATGAAGGAGCCAATCTCTTTGCAAATGTACGACATGCATGTTACATTCCCATTACAAAATGGTTACTTTTTTATTAAGATGGTTTTGAAAGCACTACCAGAGAATGAGTCAGATAACGGGAAATGTGTTATCTTTGCACACGGAGAGCAACAGCTCTCCTGTGTAGCTTAGGAAACCACATTAAAAACAAAGAAAGATGAAAGATTATCAACAGGAGGATGCACTGGTCCTCTTCTCCGGTGGACAGGACTCCACCACTTGTCTCTACTGGGCCAGGCAGCAGTTCCGGCAGGTACATGCTCTCTGCTTCAGCTATGGCCAGCGACACTCCCAGGAGGTAGAAAATGCACGCCGTCTCGCGGCAATGGCTGACACGCCGTTCCAGCTGCTCGACGCCTCAATCATTTCACGGTTGGCACCCAACTCGCTGACCGATCTCTCCATGACGATGGATGAAAAACAGCCCAAAGACTCCTACCCCAACACATTTGTTCCCGGCAGAAACCTGCTGTTTCTCACTTTCGCCGCCACACGGGCCTATGCTCAGGGCATCCGTCACCTGGTCACCGGTGTCTCGGAAGCAGATTACAGCGGTTATCCCGACTGCAGAGACACCTTTATCCGTTCGGCCAACACGACACTCAATCTGGCGATGGACAAACAGTTTGTGATCCATACGCCGCTGATGTGGCGCAACAAGAAAGAGGTGTGGCAGCTGGCCGACGAGCTGGGAGTCTTTGATATTATTCGCAACGAGACGCTCACCTGCTACAATGGCATCCTTGCCGAAGGATGTGGTCACTGCCCTGCCTGCCTGCTGCGCAACAAGGGACTGGAGGCCTATCTTGCTGAAAGAGGATAAAGCAGCTCAATCCTTTTGTTTCTCAATTCCGTAACTTGTTTATCCATTCCGTAACATCCACCCAATATGGAAAAAGATCAACTCAGCCTTTTGGGCAATCAAACAGTCTTCCGGCAGAACTATGCGCCGGAGGTATTGGAAGCATTCACCAACAAGCACCCGGGAAATGATTACTGGGTCACATTCAACTGTCCCGAGTTCACCAGCCTCTGCCCCATCACCGGCCAGCCCGACTTCGCCACCATCCGCATCGACTATATTCCCGATATGAAAATGGTGGAGAGCAAGAGCCTGAAACTCTACCTCTTCAGCTTCCGCAACCACGGTGCCTTTCATGAGGATTGTGTGAACATCATCATGAAAGATCTGATACAGCTGATGGACCCCCGATACATCGAAGTAACCGGTATCTTCACACCCCGTGGCGGCATCAGCATCTACCCTTATGCCAACCATGGTCGTCCCGGCACGAAGTATGAAAAGCTGGCCGAGGAACGGCTCTTCACCCACTCGTTTCCGCTGAAATAAACAGATCTTGCTGAAACAGAAACCGGGCAGCGTCACCTCTCATACCGCTGCCCTGGATATGTTTTTCACCGAAAAATAGCTGACAGCTAAAAAGCTTACTCTTCTTCCTCAGCCATTGGTTTATAGATCCTCACCCAGTCGATCAGCAGATCAGCCGGCAGTTGTGCAGGGTCGGTATCACTGTTGAGGCGGATGCCAAGGAACAGATTGAAATCCTTCTCATCAAATGGAAACTGCCCCGGCATATCGGTCAGGATGCGGGGATACTTCCGCGTGCGTAAGTCATCGACGAAGAAGACCAGACTATCGGGATACTTCTCTACGCCGTAAATACGGTACTGCACGGGATTCACCCCCACCAGTGAGCTGGAGGGGGGATTTTCTGCCATTCCCAGAGTGGTGGTGTATTCGGATGTTACCGACTGGTAAATGAACTCATCCATCCCGTAATGTTCCATGAAATCGATCGAGATATTCTTTGATTGGTCCGCCGGCAGCAATGAGAGGTAGTGGGTAGCTCCCTCAGCCGGATTGACACGTACTTTCACCTCGATGCGAGCCACTTCTCCCGCTTTCAATCCCTCACGGGTGATGCCACCAGTAAGGAATGGCAGGGTATCGTTGGGTACCGAATTGGGGACTGCCCGCAACACCAGGTTGCCCTCCTGTGAGAGATACAACGCATCGTGCATGCTTGCATAGCGGTTCATATGGAGCTTACCCCTGGGAATCTTTGACCATTCATTCATGTTCAGACCCTCCTCGAAATCATCTTCCCAAACCAGCTCCCAGCCGGCACGGAATTTCTCATCGTTCTCATCCTTCTGACCGGTGCAGGAAAGCATGCCTGCAAAAAGTGCTGCAGTTAGCAGCAGTGTAGTCACTTTTTTCATACGTAATATTTTATTCTTTTACATTAATGTCGTATGGAACTCGCGATTATCATTTTCCTGTGTGTAATGATGTTCATGCTCGTTTCATGTAGTTTTTTGTTGTTGTTTCTTACCAATTGTTGCTGCAAAAGTAACAATATCCTGCGGTAGCAGTGATTCCATCTGGCACAATAAGTGTTAAACGAGGGGCCATACTTATCATTTTTATCTTAAACGGGGCAAATAAATATCGAATTCACAGCGACAATGAGATAAAAAACAGAGATGAAAAGAAACTTTTATTACCTTTGCTCCCTGTAATATTTAAGGGAAAAAGATCAACGCAGGTTATATACAACTGATTCATTATGCCGGAAATTTCTCAGCGGGGCCATGAGATGCCCGCTTCACCCATACGCAAGCTTGCCCCTCTCTCTGACGCTGCCAAGGCACGGGGTACCAAGGTGTATCACCTCAACATCGGTCAGCCCGATCTGCCCTCACCGCGGGCTGCCCTCAATGCAATTCGCAGCATCGATCGTACTACGCTGGAGTACAGCCCCAGCGATGGATACCGCTTCTATCGTGAGAACCTGACAGCGTACTACAGGAAATACAACATTGAGTTGACACCAGAAGAGATCATCGTCACGACGGGTGGTTCAGAAGCGGTGCTCTACGCTTTCATGGCCTGCCTCAATCCGGGTGACGAGATCATCGTGCCCGAGCCGGCCTATGCCAACTACATGGCTTTTGCCATCTCCGCAGGCGCGGTGATCCGCACCCTCCCTTCGTCGATTGAATCCGGCTTTGCCCTGCCCCTTATCTGTGACTTTGAACAGCTGATCAACGATCGTACCAAGGGGATCCTGATCTGCAACCCCAACAACCCCACCGGTTATGTTTACACACCGGGGGAAATGGAGCAGATCCGTCAGCTGGTACTGAAGCACAACCTCTACCTCTTCTCCGACGAGGTGTACCGGGAGTTCATCTACAACGACACCCCCTACATCTCCGCCTGCCACCTGAAAGGGGTGGAAGAGAACGTGGTGTTAATCGACTCGGTATCGAAACGATACAGTGAATGCGGTATCCGCATCGGTGCACTGATCACCAAGAACCGGCAGGTGCACGACACCGTGATGAAGTTCTGCCAGGCACGACTCAGTCCCCCCCTCATCGGCCAGATTGCCGCCAACGCATCGCTACAGGAGAACGGCAACTACATGCAGCACAACTTCAACGAGTACAAGAGTCGCCGCGATTACCTGATTGAACGGCTCAACCGCATACCCGGTGTCTACTCACCCATGCCTCAAGGGGCATTCTATACGTTGGCACGTCTGCCCATCGATGATGCCGACACTTTTTGTGCCTGGTGTCTCTCCGATTTCTCTTATGAGGGTCAGACCATCTTCATGGCTCCCGCCACCGGTTTTTATGTGACGCCGGGATTGGGAAGGAATGAGGTACGGATCGCCTATGTACTCAACAAGGGTGATCTGGAGAGGGCAGTGACGGTGCTGGAGAGAGCGCTGGAAGCCTATCCCGGCAGAAGATAAACTGAAAGGCATGAATACGGAACTGTTCATAGCGAGACGCATTTATCAAGGGGACAAGCAGAACAACAAGCGCGTCTCCTCACCCGCCATCCGGATCGCCATCACCGGCATCGCACTGGGACTGGCGGTGATGCTTGTCGCAGTCTGTATCATCGTCGGTTTCAAGAAGGAGGTGCGCGCCAAGGTGGTGGGCTTCGGCTCCCATATCCAGGTCACCGCTTTCGACAGCAACAACTCCTACGAACTGGCGCCCATCGCCTTCTCCGACACCCTGGCGGAGCTACTCACCACCCACAGTGCCATCAGCCACATTCAGGAGTACATCACCAAACCGGGCATCATCAAGACCGATGATGACTTTATGGGAGTGGTTCTCAAGGGAGTCTCTGAAAGCTACGACTGGGAGTTTTTCCGCAAGAACATGGTGGAGGGTGAGGTGATCCAGCGTGGTGACACAACCACAGGCAACAGGGCCATCCTCTCCCGCGAGATCGCCGACAAGCTACGACTAAAGCTGGGTGACAGTTTCACCTGTTACTTCGTGCAGGAACCGGTACGCGCCCGCCGCTTCACCATCGCCGGCATCTACGAGACCAACTTCGAGGAGTATGACAAGCTTTATGTGATCACCGAAAAAGAGGTGCTGACTTCCCTCAATGGCTGGGAGGAGGATATGGTGAGCGGCATCGAACTGCTGGTGAAGGATTATGACAACCTCGACCAAACCACGCAGGATCTCTTTTTCACCCTGGCATCCTATACCGATCGTTTAGGAAACAACCTCTACACCCGTTCCATCAAAGATATCAACCCCATGATCTTTAACTGGCTGGAGCTGCTGGATATGAACGTATGGGTGATCATCATCCTCATGCTGGTGGTCTCCGGCTTTACCATGATCTCCGGCCTGCTGATCATCATCCTGGAACGCACCAACATGATCGGCATGCTCAAGTCGATGGGGGCGCGGGACTTCAGCATCCGCAAGGTGTTTCTCTACCTCTCCGCTTTTCTGATTGGAAAGGGGATGCTATGGGGAAATGTGGTTGCATTGCTCTTTTGCTTTATCCAGGAACGGTGGCAGCTGCTCAAACTCGATCCCTCCACCTACTACCTCTCTGCCGTACCGATCGACATGAACCCGCTCTACATTATCCTGCTGAATATCGGAACCCTCCTCGTCTCCCTGCTGATGATGATCGGCCCCTCCTATCTGGTGGCACGCATCACCCCGGCCCGTTCGATCCGTTTTGAATAGAACAGTGAATGAGGTTGATCTGTCTCTACACCCGTAGAGTGAAAAATATTGATTATATTTGACAAAAAAAAGAGCGTATGCGCATCCTACATACAGCCGACTGGCACCTGGGCAAACGGCTGGAAGATTTCTCCCGCATGGAGGAGCAGCAGGCGGTACTGCAGGAGATCTGCGAGATTGCCGACCGGGAAGAGGCAGATGCCGTGCTGGTGGCGGGCGACCTGTTCGATACCTTCAATCCCCCCACCGAGGCAGTGGATTTGCTGTACAAAACCCTGAAAAGGCTCACTGCAAACGGACGCCGCCCGGTGATCGCCATTGCCGGCAATCACGACTCACCCGACCGCATTGAAGCACCCGACCCACTTGCCCGCGCGTGCGGGATCATCTTTGCCGGCTATCCCAACTCGGTTGTGATGCCGTTCACGCTCGAATCGGGCCTGAAAGTGCTGCAGAGCGACGAGGGTTTTCTGGAGTTGCTACTTCCGGGAACAGATGTACCTTTGCGTGTTCTGCTCACACCTTATGCCAACGAATACCGGTTGAAAACTTTTCTTGGCCATGAAGAGAACGAAGAAGCGTTGCGGAATGTGCTTCAGGAGAGGTGGCAAAGCCTGGCCGAACGCTTTTGCGACAGCCGGGGAGTCAATATACTGGTCACCCACCTGTTTATGATCAAAAAAGGTGAGCCGCTGCCGGAGGAGCCGGAAGAGGAGAAGCCCATCCTCCATGTGGGGGGTACACAGGCCATTTTCACCGAAAATATCCCTTCCCGGATTCAATATACGGCACTGGGACACCTGCACCGGATGCATCGTATTGCCGGTGCGTCCAATCCGGTCTGTTACAGTGGCAGTCCCCTCTCCTACAGCTTTGCCGAAGCCGATCAGCAGAAGTATCTTTTGCTGGTGGAGGCTGAACCGGGTGAGACAGCATCCGTTCGTGAGATACCACTAACCCGCGGGAAGCGTCTCCTGCGTAAGAAGGCGCAAGGCATGGAGGAAGCATTGCAATGGCTCACCGAAAACCGGGATGCTCTTGTGGAGCTCACACTGGTCACCGACACCTTTCTGACCGCCATGGACAGGAGAAAGTTGAATGCCGTTCACCCGGGAATTGTATCCCTTATTCCGGAGGTGGTCAATGCAACTGAGCTGATGGGACATCAACCGAAACAGATCGACCTTAACCAGAGCATGGAAGCGCTCTTCCGCGATTATTTCATACACGAAAAGGGGCAGGAGCCCAACGAAGAGATCATGCAACTGTTCAACGAGATTCTGGCAGAGGAGGAAGAGACATGATACCCATTCAGCTGACCATACAGGGACTCTACTCCTATCAGGAGAGAGAGACCATCGATTTCACCCAACTGACCGGTGCCGGACTGTTCGGCATCTTCGGGCCTGTCGGCAGCGGGAAGTCGTCCATCCTGGAGGCGATCACCTTCTCCCTCTACGGCCGTACCGATCGCCTTAATTTATCGGGTGATAACCGGTATTACAACATGATGAACCTGAAATCGAACGAACTGTTGATCGATTTTATCTTTGAAACCGGGAAGGAGCAGACAGCCTACCGGGCAATGGTGAAGGGGAAGCGCAACGCCAAAAAATTCGATGAGGTAAAAACGCTGGAGCGCACTGCCTATCAAAAAGTGGGTAATGCATGGATCCCCATTGCAAATGGAGCGATGGAAGAGGCCATCGGACTGAGTTACGACAATTTCAAGCGTACCATCATCATCCCGCAGGGACAGTTTCAGGAGTTCCTGCAGCTCGGCAACAAAGACCGTACCCAGATGATGAAGGAGCTTTTCAACCTCGAAAAGTTTGAATTCTATTACAAGGCGGTCTCCCTGGAATCGAAAAACAACGCACAGAAACAACTTATTGAAGGTCAGCTGCAACAACTGGGATCCATTGATCCGGAACAGGTGAACAGCTACCGCGAACAGTTGACGCTGCTCGAAAAGGATATCAGGGAGCAGAATAAGCAACTGTCCGAAAATCAACGATCGGAAGAACAACTCCGGAAACTGCAGGCGTTAACCCAAAAGATTGCCGAAGCGGAAAAAACGCAACAACAATTGCAGGAGCAGGAACCGCACTTTCATGCGCTCGAAAAAAAGATCAGTCGCTATGAGCAGAGCGTGATCCTGTTTAAACATCTGCTGGATTCGTTACAGGAGTACCGGACGAAAAAAGAACTTCGGGAAGCAGAGATCCGCATCGACAGTGAAAAGTTGAAAGAAGAAGAGATTGAAATTGAAAAACTGGAAAAACAGATTGAAGCGATCAAACCGGCCTATGAAAACCGGGAAGAACTGAAGAGAAAAGCAGAAGAACTGGTCAGCCTGTTACAGATGAAAAAGCTGGAGGAGACCATTGCCAGTGAAGAGTCGCACATGAACAAAGGCACAGAAGCCTGGAACAACACCCTGAGGGAAATAGAAGACCTGAAAACCAAAAAAGAACAACTTGAAGGGGAGATAAAGGCGGCGCGTGACAACATGCCGGATCAGTCGGTTTTATCCACTGTCAAAGCCTGGTATATCGAAAGGCATCATATGGACAGTCAACTGCAGGATATTGAAAATGAGCTGCATAAATATCATCAGCAGGAAAAAGAGATACAAGAGGCAAAGTTCCGATTGTTGTCGGAACCGTTGTTTGAGGGATTTCCCAAGGATGCCGGTTATGAAGAATATTTCCGGCACCTGAATGCTGTGACCGGAAAGATAAAAGAAAAACAGATGGTGCTGGCTGAAGAGGAAGGTCATCTCCGCGTAAAGGAGCAGCTAAAAGCCTATGCCGAAGCGCTGGAAGAGGGTAAACCATGCCCCGTTTGCGGTTCGTTGCATCATCCTGCACGCCTTAAAAGTGAAGCGTATCATGAAACATTGCATCAGCTTGCCACACAAAAACAATCGCTGGAACAGCAGCTTAATCAGATTGCCGCATTGGAAAAGGAGTTAACCCTCCTGGAAAGCCGGCAGATGCAAATCTTCCCCAATATAGAGGAGCAGCATAAAAAGAAAAAAGCCCAACAGGAAAAAATTGCATCCCATCTCCGGCAGTTTGTCTGGAAGGAGTATCACGATGAAAAAACTGTGGACGAAGCTTTTCACAGAGGGCAGCAGATACAGGAGGCGTTAAAAAAGCAGGATGCAGATCTGCAGAAAGCAGCCAAAGAACTGGAAAAGCAGGAGCGTAACCGGGAACGGTTCCGGGAAGAACTGGAAAAGATAAAAACCTCACTCACAGTGCATCAGACCGAGCTGAAAACAATCGGACAACAGCTTCAGCGGATACAGCCGGAGCAGTACCGTCACACAGCGGTTCAGCTCATTGAAGAGGAGAAAAACAGGTTACTGAAGGAATATGTACGCGTAAAAAATGAATACAACGAAAACAGCAATCTGCTTACGGAACGGAAAAGAGGGAAAGAAAGGCTTACCGGTAGTCTGACCTCGAACCGCAAGGAGCTGGAACATGAGCGAACGGCCATCGACCAGCTCCAAAAAGCGTTGGATTTACAGTTAGAGAAATCCTCCTTCCAATCGTTGGAAGAAGTAACCGATATACTCTCCGACCCCATCGACACAGAAAAAGAAAAGCAGCGGCTTGCCCGGTTTAAGGAACAATTGCTGCATTCCAGCTCCACACTTCAGCAACTCCGGATTGAGGCCGGCAACAGGGTGTATGATGCCGAAGCACACCACTCACTTCTGGATGAGATCGCAACGCTCAGCGAACAGATCACCCAAAAAATCCAGGAGCAGGGAAAAACAAAAGAACAGCTTACAAAGTTACAGAAAGATCTGGAGCGTCAGACTTCGCTTCGGAAAGCGCTCGAAGGGCTGGAAGTGCGGGAAGAGAACATCAGAACCCTGAAATCACTGTTTAAGGCGAGCGGTTTTGTGGATTACATTTCCTCGGTTTATCTGCAGAATCTTTGTAATGCCGCCAACAATCGGTTCTTTCAGCTCACCCGGCAGAAGCTGAGCCTGGAGATCACGCCCGACAACACCTTTCAGGTGCGCGATTTTATGAACGGAGGAAAAATAAGGAGTGTGAAAACATTATCGGGCGGGCAGACCTTTCAGGCCTCCCTTTCGCTGGCACTGGCACTGGCGGATAACATTCAAAAGGTCACCCAATCGAACCAAAACTTCTTCTTCCTCGATGAAGGGTTTGGCTCGTTGGACAAAGAGTCGCTCGATATTGTGTTCGACACGTTGAAATCACTTCGCCATGAAAACCGTATCGTGGGCGTTATCTCGCATGTTGAAGAGATGCAGCAGGAGATTGAGGTGCACCTTCGCATCGAGAACCACGAAGAGAGAGGAAGCCTGATTCACCGAAGTTGGGAGGAATAGGCTTCCGGCATTTACTACCCTTTCCAGCTGTGGAAGCAACTTCTGGCCATTGTTCACAACCTGTTGATAATAGGTTCATAAGTTGTTTAAAACAATAAGCAAAAATATTTGATTATTCTTTGGGACTATTGTTATATTTGCAGACAACGACAATGAAACATATCCGTACGCTCAGCGTACACAAGATATAGGAGTTCTTTGACATTTTGCATACGATCGGAAGAATTTCATTCACGAGATGTACAAACACCGTTTGTCATTCCAATGTTTTTGACGACGAAGGCTTTACCGTTTTCATCGGATGAGCTGAATGTTATTCTGACGCATCATGTACCTTGGCAAAAGTTTTTGTCATCGGCTCTGTTGAAGAATGAACCTTCACGGGTAAGTTTTTTACGAAGGTTGATGCAAGAGCTTGCAAAGCTGCGCTGTCTCTCAGCAACAGAATGTTCTTTCTGAAAAAGTACCGATTCTTAGGATAAGTATGATGGAAGAATGAAATATCTTTGCATGTGAACAGCAGGCAATAACCCGTTTCAAAATGGATTTTCTGTTTTATCGGTTTTTTCGTTTACGAAAAGGCTAGAAGGATACGAACTTCTAAGGTTGAATACTTTCTACGTGGCATTTTTTGTACGTTATGCAGCATCGGGGAAACTTGGTTGATGCATTTCTTAATAAGTGTTTGCGTTTATTTATTCTGCTTCACAGTCCGGAAAATGAATATCAAACGATTTTATGTTATCGAAACGGATGATATGAAGACTTCTCAGGACAGCTTTAACAGCTTCAAACACTGTTTTAGACGTTTTTTGAAGTATCCGCACTCTGAAGTATCTGCCCCTGTAGAACCATCAAGATGAACCGAAACGTTCGTTTTCAGTTTTTACGGATTTTGAAACACCCTTTGTCTGGCAATGCACGCAAAGTGACATGTGCGCCGTCTGTGCAAAACGATTTGAACTCCTACTATACAAAAAGGCCCCGGAATCTTCCGGGGCTTTTTTTGTTTATGCAGTTGTTTTCTTATTCTGCAGTTTCTTTTTTGGCTTCTTCGGCAGGAGCATCACTGGCAGCCGGATGTTGCTATCGAAGTTTTATGATCCTTTAATTGGAAAATATCGAAGTTTTGTAGTTTATATTTTGACTTTTATCGAAGTTTTATAGTCTATATTTTGACCTTTATCGAAGTTTTTGTACCTTTGCAAGGACAAAAGTATTTAATGATTAGGAATTCGATTACCTGAGCGGCAAGGTAGTCAGCATTTTCAGTGATATCCCTTTGCATTATTATTTTAATTTAAATGTGCCATCATCATAATCAGAGTTGTATAATTTTCTATTTTCACTATAGGGTTTAATGATGGTGTTAAAATTCCAAGAAATAGATAATCCTAAGGTTCGCTCCTTACTCTTAAGCCATCCCTCATAAGTGTGTTGAACGATGCTGTCATCTATCGTATAATTTTTAAATTTATTCTTCACAAAGGGGAAATAATAAGAAAGTTGAAAGGTCCAATCTTTGTATGAATATCCAGCATTAAGGTATGATACTTTTTCTGTACCTAAAATATATAACCCTTCTATGGAATTACTACCAATCCTCTGGTAATAATCAAGCGAAAATTTTTTGTATTGATACGAACTGTAAATAGTAATGGGGATGAAATATTTTTTGATTTCAACAGAATTTTTTGTTGGTTTGAAAAAATGATTATAAACTCTAATGTTGCCTCCTATTCTTAATCCATTGAATGGTCTTATTGATAGATCTGCTTCTATCCCATACTTATAATTTTTTGTGGCGTTAGAACTAGATAATGTAATAAACATTTTGTTGTCAATCGGTTCTCTTTCAAAAAAATCAAAAATGTAGTTTTTATCATTTTGGTAAAATAGAGATAAGTCTACATCTAACAACCCCCTCGAATATGAGTGATTCAAACGGATATCATGGTTTACACTTGTTTTCAAATCGGGGTTCCCTTTACGAATTATATTTTGCATAAGCATAATGGAATTGTCTGAGAATTGTTGAATTTCTGGTACTCCTGTTAATACCCGATAAGTTAGTCGAAGAAAATTATCATCATTGATAGCACGTCCTAAAATAATAGTTGGTGTAAATGTTGGTAGATTAGTGTTTCCTGATGACGTTTTTGTTGTATTCAACCTGCCCCCTAAGCTTATTCTGTATGATAGTTTTCTTATCAAGCCAGATGTTTCTGCATATAAAGAGTGTTCTTGTAAATTAATATTATTAGGTTCTCGATTGACATCATTAATAATACTGGTTACTTTATTTTCAGCGGTTGAAACTAAGGATTTGTATCCAAAAGAAAATTCATTTTGTCCAATGTTAGTTATATAATTTATTTCCCCAATATATGTTCTTTTTAATGTTTCAATATCCGATTCATCTTTAAATGGGAATAAACCATCTTCTTCCGAAAATATATTTTGGTCGTTTTTATAAAAAGAAGACACTACGTTAATATTAAGCTCGTTACTTTCCTTAATTTTTTTTGAAAAATATAAATCGAGAGTGGGAGAAAAAGTATTTACTTTATTTCTAAGGAATCCAATTTTGGAATCTAAAATGTCGTTAATCGAATATTGTACATTACGTGTTTCATTGTAGTTATCATTGGTAAATCCGATAATTCCTTTTGCTTGAAATATATAATCATTTTCCTTTAGATTTGAGTAAGCAAAACTTACATTATGTTGATTATTCCAATTTTGCTCTTCTTTTTCGTATGAGTATTCATGATGTTCACCCTGTAAAGAATAAATATATTTTCCTTCATATAAATCTTTTATCTTTCGCTTTGGAGTAATAAAAAGATCGGCGCCAAGCGTAAATTTATTTCTTCCGCTAACATATGAAATATATGGTGTAAACATAGAAAATAGTTGGCCTGCCATTAAATAAAAATCACCTGAAAATCCTGAATCAAAATCTTTCGTTACTATATTTAATACTCGTCCAGAAACATTGTATCGAATGGGAGGAATATCATAATACTCTACCCTTTTTATTTTATCAACGGCAATCAACTTTAGTTCAGAATCATTTGATTTCACTCCGTTTATAAGTATGAGCACTCCTTTTCCGTCTGATGTGGTTAAAGAATTGTTTATTTTATTAACTAGTAAGTAAGGTAAATTGAGCATTAAGTCCCTAGCGTCTTTTGCATTTCTCATTTGTTCTTCAGAAAAAGTGACTTTTCTCCTGTCTATATCTTGTTGTGTTCGCTTAGCTCCGACTATAATTTCTGATAACAGTTTACGATCTTCTTTCAAAATTATATTGCCAATATCTAAAAGATTGTTTTGTACTTCTAATAAGTTCAACTCTAAAAAATGTGTTTCATATCCCAAATAAGAGACAGACAGCACATAGTTTTCTGGTGATGTTGTGATTAAAAAACTACCATCCTCGGCTGTGCTAGTACCAGTTACAAGATTAACTGAATCAGTTTTTCTAAAAAGTCCTATATTAGCATAAGCCAAGGATTTATTAATATTATCTTCAGTAATCATAACTTTTCCTTGAATTTTAACTTGTGAAAAACACACGCTAAAACTAAATAGGTCTTCGTGTGACCGTCAGGTCATATGAAGAACGTGTTGTACTAATTTTGTACTAATTTTGAAGTTGGTAAACTTATGGGTTTTGTGCCTTGATTTAAGTGTTTGTCATGGTTTTGTTCGGTACCGCA
>JAHDQF010000069.1 GCA_018433945.1 Proteiniphilum sp.
GAGTCTTATCAAGTGGTGGAACCGCTTGAGGAGCAGACCACCAATATCATCCATACGGTGGTGAGAGGTGAAACGCTCTATGGCATAGCCGGAAAGTATGGCGTGGAGGTGTCACAACTCGAAGAGATGAACCCAATGCTTTCCGGTGGATTGAAACCCAATATGGAGTTGATTGTGCCGGTGCCGCGAAGCAGGGTTGAGAATGTGTCACGCTCCGAACAGGAGCAGGCAAACAGGCTTCTGTTGCAACGGCATGCAACACAACCTGTCGATGTGATGCGTGTTGGTCTTTTGCTTCCATTCCTCGACCAGACCAGCAGAGGGCATCTGCGTCTGCAGGAGTATTACGAGGGGTTTCTTCTTGCGGTGAATGACCTGAAGAACAGGGGCGCCAACCTGGAGCTCTATGTTTTTGAGATAGGGAAAGGGAATGATACCAGGAAACTGGAGAGCCTGCTGGAGACACTCGAGATGCAATCGCTCAACCTGGTTATTGGAGGTGTGACGGATGCCCAGATAAAGGTACTTTCTAATTTTTCACGTTCGAACAACATTAAGTATGTGGTACCCTTTTCACAAAGCAATGCTGAGGTACTCAACAATGGCAGTATGTTCCAGGTGAATCCCATGAACAGCCTCATACATACAAAGACGGTAGCCTATTTCACCGAAAAGTTCCGGAATGCGAACATCATTTTTGTGGGAGGAGGTAGCCATCCCCAACAGGAGTTCATCTCGCTGCTGCAAGCATCACTCAAACAGCAGCACATCTCCTATGGCTCGGTGGAATCACCTCTGGAGATGGCTGCAACCATCGCCCCCATGCTCCGTCAGGGACAGGAGAATCTTATTTTGCCTGTCAGCAGTGATGCTGCCACATTACGGCAAATCATCGCTGAACTGAAGATGCTGCATGAGTCCAATCCCGGGGTTGTGACCACTCTCTTTGGACACCCCGATTGGCAGACCTATTCAGACCTGAGTGATGCGTTTGCGCAGTTTGGTACCTATTTCTACACACCATTCTTTGTGGATGAGCAGTCACCCGAAACAGAAATGTTCCTCGATGAATTCAGGAAATGGTATGGACGTGATCCACTCGCAACCTATCCTTCTTACGGCATGTGGGGGTATGATACCGCTCTTTTCTTTCTTACCGCACTTCAACGCTACGGTTTGCATTTTGAACAACAGATCAACAGCGTGAATGTCTCTTCCATTCAGTTCCCCTTTCATTTTGAACGGCTGAACAACTGGGGGGGACTTATCAATGGAGCCCTCTACATCATTCACTACAATAGCAATGGGAGAATTCAGAAAATCAAACTGAGCAGATGAAAAGGTTTGTTTTATTTATCGCCCTCCTTGTAGGCGTCAATACCGTTTTCGCACAAAGAGAATCTACCCGCAGTGAGTTCTATTTGGGTGGTGGCGGGGGTGTGAACTTCTCCAGTATGGACTTTGTGCCCTCCATAGAACAGTCACAAAAGATGGGTATCGTGGGAGGGGTTTCGTTGAAATATATTTCTGAGAAGCATCTCGGACTGATCGCAGAACTCAATTTTGTACATAAGGGGTGGAGCGAAACATTCGATCCCGAATCGGGATTCTCCTACTCGAGAACCCTCAACTATCTTGAATTGCCATTTATGACACATGTCTATTTCGGTAACAAAATTCGCTTCATTTTCAATGCAGGTCCCAAATTGAGCTTTCTCCTGGGAGAAGATCAAGAGATGAGCAGTGCCCTTGCTGACGACCTGGCCGCCCGTCGTGAGGCAAATCCCGATGCTCCCATCGGGGTTCAATATGGCTCGATGGATGAGATGAAAAGGCTGGACTACGGGGTGATTGGCGGTCTCGGGATGGAGCTGAAAACAGACATGGGCGATTTTGACCTGGAAGGGCGTTACTACTTCGGATTGGCCGATCTTTTCACCAGCAGTCGAAGTGAAAATGCCTACTTCTCCCGTTCCGCTCACCGGATTATTGAGGCAAAACTGACCTGGTATTTCAAAATTCATTGATTTTTTTTTGTCAATTCAAAAATATGTAGTACTTTTGAACATTAATGTATGTATATATGTTCATATATTTATCATATGCAAAAGGAGATACAACAACTGGAATCGGAGGAGATACGGGTAGATCGTTCCTACTTTGAGGAAGCAGCCTACATGTTAAAGGCGGTGGCAAACGAGATACGTCTCTGTGTGGTACTGCAGTTGACCCGTGACGAAGAGAAAACTGTTTCGGAATTAATGGAGGGGATGGATTGCGAGCAATCGCTGCTGTCGCACCATCTCACCGATATGCGGGCAAAGGGTATCCTCCAGTGCCGCAAGAGTGGTAAGCACAATTATTATTCGCTGAAAGACAAACGCTTTTCGAATGTGCTGCGGTGTCTGGTCAATTGTGGCGATAATCGTGGGAACGTGAAAGAGCATATAGCGTAACGTAAATCAGATAAAAAAGTTATGAACCTAAAAGAGCAAAGCAGAATTTATTTCCAAAAGCATTGGTTACGGATATCCGGTGTGGCTGTAGGTATAGTGGGGGGGTATCTCTACTACCATTATGTAGGGTGTGTTTCGGGCACCTGCCCCATCACCTCCAATCCCTACAGGATGATGCTTTATGGAGCACTGATGGGTTATCTGTTGTTTGATATTTTTTCAAAGGATAGCCGTCACAACAAGAATACTGAACGAGTTACAAATCAAAACGATAATCATACAGAGCAATGAAAACCCTGACCAAAACCCTACTTGCTGCAGCATTGATCCTTGTTGTGGCATCCTGCAGCAACAGCAATCGGAAAGAGCGATTGAAAGAGACCGAAACAAAGCAGTTAACAAATACAATTCAAAATTCAGAAATTAAAATGGCAAAAACAATCAAACTGACAAGAGCTGACTTTCTTACCAAAGTGGCAAACTATGAAGCCAACCCTGAAAAATGGGTTTACCTGGGAGACAAACCCTGTATCATCGATTTTTACGCCGACTGGTGTGGTCCCTGCAAGATGGTAGCTCCCATCCTTGAGGAGCTGGCAGCAGAATATGAAGATGAGATCTACATCTACAAGGTAGATACCGAAGCTGAGCAGCAACTGGCTGCCGAATTTGGCATCCGCAGCATCCCATCCTTGCTCTTCTGCCCCATGGGAGAAGCACCCCAGATGGCTCAGGGAGCACTTCCCAAGGAGGCATTCAAGCAGGCTATTGAGGAGGTATTATTAAAGAAATCATAAATTTGAACCCTATGAATGAGATGTTTTTTGAAAGCAGAAGCAGATTTTCTTTCGCTGAGACCCTGCAGAAACTCTCCGATCTGGTACCGGCGAGTGGATGGAAGGAGATCTCGGTACTGGATTTGCAGGAACTCATGAAGAAGAACGGCAAAGAGATTCTTCCCGTGAAAGTAGTTGAACTTTGTAGACCTGACTACGCATACCGATTGCTGTCGGATGATCGTCAGCGCATCTATTCCAATATGCTGCCATGCCGCATCTCAGTGTATGAGAAAGGTGACGGCAACTGTTATATCTCCCGCATGAATACAGCAATGATGGCTGCACAACTGGGCGGAGTGACTGAGGAGGTGATGACTGCTGCCTATCGTGATGCGGAGGGGATGATCCGGCAACTGGTTGTGGCAGAGTAGTGTTTCATTTCGCTTGTATCCTGAAATGAGAGCTTTCCTATGAACAAAAGAGCGGAATATGAGATCATGGCCCCTGCCGGATCCTACGAGTCGTTGACAGCAGCTATCCAAGGCGGTGCCGACTCTATCTATTTTGGCATCGAGGGACTGAACATGCGTGCCCGTTCATCCAACAATTTCACCATCGGCGATTTGCATCAGATTGCACAGATCTGCCGTGAGCACAACCTGAAAAGCTATCTCACGATCAATACCATCATTTACGATAATGACTTGACATTGATGCGTAAGATTGTGGAAGCGGCCAGGGAGGCACAGCTCACCGCGATCATCGCCGCCGATGTGGCGGTGATGACCTTTGCCCGCAGCGTTGGGGTGGAGGTGCATCTCTCCACGCAGCTGAACATCACCAACAGCGAGTCGCTCAAGTTCTATGCTCAGTTTGCCGATGTGGTGGTGTTGGCACGGGAGCTCAACCTCGATCAGGTGGCAACCATCCATCGCGATATCCAGGAGCAGCAGATCAAGGGCCCCTCCGGAGAGCTGATCCGCATCGAGATGTTTGCCCATGGTGCGCTCTGCATGGCGGTATCGGGCAAGTGTTATCTCAGCTTGCACGAAAAGAACCTCTCTGCCAACCGGGGTGCCTGCAACCAGATCTGCCGCAGGGGTTATATCGTTCATGACAAGGATAGTGAGATTGAGCTGGAGATTGACAACGAGTATATCATGTCGCCCAAGGACCTCAAAACCATTCATTTCATGAATAAGATGATGGATGCCGGCGTGCGGGTCTTTAAGATTGAAGGACGTGCACGCGGACCAGAGTATGTCCGTATCGTCACCTCCTGTTACAGAGAGGCCGTAGAGGCTTATTGCGATGGCTCTTTTACGGAGGAGAAGATCAACGATTGGAATGAGCGTCTGGCCACTGTCTTCAACCGAGGTTTCTGGGATGGTTATTACCTGGGACAGCGGCTGGGTGAGTGGACGCACCGCTACGGTTCAGGAGCCACAAAACGGAAAGTATATGTGGGAAAGGCGGTGAAGCATTTCGGCAACCTCGGGGTGACAGAGTTCCTGGTGGAGACACAATCCGTGAAACAGGGCGATGAACTGTTGATTACAGGACCTGCCACCGGTGCCCTCTTTGTGACTGCCGACGATATTCGTGTGGATCTGAACACCGTGCCTGAAGCGGTGAAAGGAGATCATTTCTCCATCCGGACCAACGAGAAGATACGTCCCAACGACCAGCTCTACAAGATGGTGGTAGCTGCTTCTCAGTTTAAATTGTAATATCTCGGCAATTCTTTACAAAGGATAGAGAATCAGCTAAACGAGCATGAACTTCCTGTTATGGAAGGTTACTCAGCGGAAGCATTGCATGATGCTGTGATCCGTTCTCAAGAAGATATCCGTAACGGACGTGTTCATACCCAGGAACAAATGCGGGCCAAACATCCGAGACAATGAAACGATTTTTATAGCCGCTGTTTTGACTGCCGACAATCTCCTGAAAAATTAGAAAGAATAGTTGAAAGAAAAAGATCCTAATAACAAGGTAATCGGACTTGCAAAGCGCGGGAACGGCAGTAGTTTACCTGCACGGGAAAAATGCCCCGCCCCTTTTATTCAGCATTTCATAGAAGGGAAAGGAAACGCTCCTGAAAAGCTATAGAGAGGAAAATTCGGCAAACACGGCTACCCTGGCATGAGTGATCCGCGAAACCAAAGAAATGCTCCAATCCGAAACTTGTTGAAGGCTTAAGTGTAAAGTGGTAAATTTTTCATCTCATCATCCCTTTGCCGGGATGTTGGGAACAAATGGTTCCGCTTAGAAAATCAGATTGCATATCACGAATCCCGATTACGGTGCGGGAGAGCTGCCGCATGAACAAGACAACGGCGTGCCGGCAGGTGACAAATGGCATATTGGGTTACACGAAAAAAGTTGTATCTTTACAAGGCATAAAATTAAAAACATTCATGTGTATGGACAGTATTTTAGTAACACCTAAGGACAAAAGCCAGTCGGCGACTGTCAAAAAAATCCTGAGGGCGCTGGATGTTCCTTTCAGAGAAACGGATTCACCTTATAACCCTGAGTTCGTGGAAAAGATCAGGCAGTCTGAAAAGGAGATAGAGGAAGGAAAAGTAACACGTATTGGCACTGAAGAGGAATTGGCTGAATTTTTGGGTCTGAAAAAATGAAGCGTAAGATTGAATTTTCCGATGCAGCAAGAAAAGATATTGAGTATCATAGGAAGTCTGGAAAGCCGGCGATATTGAATAAAATCAATACATTAATTCTTGAAATTTCCGAAACGCCCTTTTCCGGTACAGGGAAACCGGAGCCTTTGAAGTATGATCTTTCCGGCAAGTGGTCGAGACGTATCAATAAGGAGCACCGGCTAATTTACAAAGTATCGGAAACCACTGTTTATATTTTTTCCGCCAAAGGGCATTACGAGGAATGAAAGCAATTTCGTTTCAATGTCTAAAATAGTGTAACCCAATATAAAAATGGGTTGCACGTTTTTTGTTGTGCAACCGCCATCATACGATGCTGCGAGCAGAGGTGCTTCGTGTCGTGGAATGAAAGTGTCTCCGTACACTATGTCGGCATCGATGAAACGCCTGCCGACGAAGGATCGTCCATGAGCGTGATGGAAATAGACGAAATAGCTAACACATTGCCAGACTATTTACACGGAAAAAGTATTGAAAATTGGAAATTTATAAATCTTTCGTATCTTTGCTTTGAAGTGTAATAGACTAAAAGGATCCGTGATATGAGGATATCTGAATCGAAAATAGATCTCATCAGTCGGATAGTGTACATGCAAGAGTTGCGAATTAGTGAGGCAAGGGCAGAATGGCTTTCCGGTAACGTATTATCGGGACAGCAAGCGAACGAAGCAATTGAACAATGACTAAGAGTAAAATAGTTCGGGCGGAAAAAGATATGGAAACAAAAGATATCATAAACAGATTACAGGAGATAAAACCCTATTTGCAACAGGAATATGCTGTAAAAACCTTGGGATTGTTCGGCTCATTTGCCGACGGGTCTTATACTGATAACAGCGATGTGGATATTCTGGTGGAATTTGAACAACCTGTTGGTTGGAAGTTCTTTACGCTTGAAAAAGACCTCGAAAAAATGCTCAACCGTAAAATAGACCTGGTTACAGCCAATGCGTTGAAAGAGCAGATGAAACCTTTTATTTTAAGCCAAATACTGTATATCTGAGAGATAGAGATGATGAGATAGCAGGAAGAAATGTACGGATTGCGAAACCGTATTTCACATGCTTATTTCGGCATTGATTACGAAATTATATGGGATATCATCACCAATTATTTGCCGGGGAATAGAACACAGATAGAAAAAATAAGCAAAGAAGTATCAGATTGACTGACAGCTGATCAGGAGATAATTCAGAAAAAACATTCATAACAGGGCAATCAGCCAGGATGATAAATTCACGATCAACCCCGTCCGGTTCGCTATTTTTTGGAGAACTGGAATGGAGTGGCGTCTATTCTTCCCTGAACCAGCCGGCATACATCAGGTAGTTGTTGGCAATCTTCTGATTCATTCCCTTCGACTGTTCAGGATCCACTTTCTTGACGAATTTAGCCGGTACACCAGCGTAGATGCTACCCGGTTCCACCTTGGTGCCGGTTAGTACCACTGAACCGGCAGCGATGATGGCACCTTCACCCACCACCGCATGATCCAGCACCACGGCTCCCATGCCGATCAGCGCTCCATCCTTTATCTCGGCACCATGGATCACCACGTTGTGACCAATCGACACATCATTTCCGATCACCGAGACCGATTTCTGGTAGAGGGTGTGAATCACGGTACCATCCTGGATGTTAACCCGGTCGCCGATGCGGATCGAGTTGACGTCGCCACGCAACACCGCGTTGAACCAGATGCTGCAGTCATCGCCGATCACCACGTCGCCGATGATGGTGGCATTGTCAGCCAGATAACAGTTTTGGCCGAACCGTGGGGTGAAGCCCCGTACTGATTTGATGAGAGCCATAAGATTTGGTATTTGGAATATTTGATGGGGAATTTGGAATTTAGGCCGTGGGATCCGAAATTTCGGATCCCACGGCTGATTGTTATATGGCTTTGGTTTTCTTTTTCAACCAAACTTTCTCCTCGTTTGTGAGGTGCTCCCTGAGCCGGTCATATACCATCTTGTGATAGCGGTTGAGCCACTTCCGCTCCTTCTTGGTTAGCATCTTCCTGGCTATGGGACGGGTATCGATGGGACAGAGGGTGATGGTCTCAAAATCGAGGAAGGTGCCAAACTCCTCCGTGCGGGCATGTTCCTGCGTGACGATCAGGTTTTCAATACGGATGCCGTATTTCCCGGTGCGATAGAGCCCCGGCTCGTTGGAGGTGACCATCCCCGGCTGCAGCACCGTAGGGTTCTCCTCCAGTCGTATGTTCTGCGGTCCTTCATGCACGTTGAGAAAATGACCGATCCCGTGGCCGGTGCCGTGCCAGTAGGTGAGTTTGTTTTCCCACAAAGCCTTGCGTGCCAGGATATCGAGCTGTGAGCCCCGGGTGCCTTCGGGGAAGATGGCGGTTGCCAACGCGATATGTCCTTTCAGTACGTTGGTATAATCTTTCTTCATCTGTCTGGTGAGCCTGCCGACTGCCACCGTGCGGGTGATGTCGGTGGTTCCGTCGCGATACTGTGCACCTGAGTCGATTAGCAGCAATCCTTTCGGTTCAACCTGCAGACTGCTCTCCGGTGAAGCGTGGTAGTGGATGATGGCGCCGTTACTGGCATATCCGCAGATGGTGGCGAAACTCTCACCCACATATAGATCCTGTGCCGATCGAACTTCACGCAGCTTCTCCTCCACTTTCACCTCGGTTACCTCACCGGCCGGTACCGCTTTCTCCAGCCACATGTAAAATTTCACCAGCGCCACACCATCTTTTATCATGGCATTCCGAAATCCCTGCAGCTCGGTTTCATTCTTCACGCTCTTCATCAGATCCACCGGCGAGGGGATGTCCAGGATGCGGCAATGTGCGGGTATTGCCTGCAGCAGTTTGTAGTTGATCTTGTTACCGGTGATGCAGATGGTGCTTTTCTCCGGCAGGCGTGCTACATAGTCGAACACTTCGTTGTAGCCAGTGATACCTATCCCCTGCTCCTGGTAGCTGTTTGCGACCTCGTCGGTCAGTTTCTCCGGGTCTATGAAGAGTAGGGTCTCCTTTTCTGAAACGTAGGCATAGGCTACGGCAACCGGGTTATATTCCACATCGTTGCCGCGAAGATTAAAAGTCCAGGCCACCGCGTCGAGGGTGACGATCAGGATTCCATCGGCATCCCTCTTTTTCAGTTCACTGTTGATCCGTGCAATCTTGTCGGTAACTGACTCGCCGGCAATCTCCACAGGGAGGGTGAACACCTTGTTGGCTGGTATCGCGGGGCGATCGACACGGATTACCTCGAAAGGATCGAATGAGGTCTCCAGCGAAATCTCTTTTTCCTCCAGTCTCTTTTTCAGGGCCAGCGCATCGGAGGCGGCATAGACCAGTCCGTCAATGCCAACCCTGCCACCTTTGCCGGTTTGCCCGATGATCCATTCGGTCATATCGGGTGTATCTGGTTGTCCCATCCGGAAGAGTTCAAAGCCTGTATCTTTCAGCTCTTCGGCTGCCTGCAGAAAGTAGCGCGAGTCGGTCCATACACCCGCCTTCTCCCTGGTTACCACGGCGGTGCCGGCTGATCCGGTGAATCCGCTGATCCATTTTCTTGACTCCCAGTGCTGAGGGGGGTATTCACTCAGATGGGCATCGGTACTTGGGATGATAAATGCATCCAGATTCTTCTCCTGCATGAACTGACGCAAGGCAGTTACTCTTTCAGGGATCTCATTCTTTTTCATAGGGTATCTTTTTTTTTAAACAACAAATATACCAATTTGTTCTTATATTTGAGGGGTTGAACGGAAAACAGTTGGTATCGGATGAACTACATCTCTCATCAGCTGTTTCTTACGAATCATTTCATAAAACAAACGGTATGAAGACAACAATGACCCTTCGTAACATGCACTTTTACGCCTATCATGGTGTGATGCCGCATGAGAGGACAGTGGGTGGCGATTACAGGGTTACGCTTCTGTTGGAGGCTGATCTGTCGGCTGCCTGCAGCTCGGATCAGCTGGAGGATACCCTCAACTATACCGGTCTCTACAACCTGGTAAAGAGTGAGATGGAGATCCCCTCGCGGTTGATTGAACATCTGGCGGGGCGCATCTATTCAAGGATCAAATCGGTATATCCAGCGATCACAGCACTCTCGGTCACCCTGGCCAAGCTTCAGCCTCCCGTAAGTGGAAGAATGGAAGCGGCGGAGATCACCCTGACCGACTGAGCGGAATGGTGGTTAACTCGTAACTTTTTTTTATCTTTGCAGAAATATTTGAACAATGGATGAACTGGCAACAGAGAGCGATACGCTTATGCTACGCACGGAGAACCTGGTGAAACGGTATGGGAAAAGGACCGTGGTGAACCACGTATCCATCAACGTGAAGCAGGGTGAAATCGTCGGACTGCTGGGCCCTAACGGAGCAGGCAAGACCACCACCTTCTATATGACGGTGGGGCTGGTGGTGCCAAACGAGGGTGAGATCTTTATCGGCCGCCAGAACATCACTAATTTCCCTGTTTACAAGCGTGCGCAACATGGTATTGGTTACCTGGCGCAGGAGGCTTCCATCTTCCGCAAGATGACGGTGGAGGACAACATCAAGTCGGTACTTGAGTTTACGAATATGACCCCACGCCAGCAGAAGGAGAAGCTGGAGAGCCTGATCGAGGAGTTCGGACTGCAGAAAGTACGCAAGAACAGCGGCGACCGCCTGTCGGGGGGTGAACGACGTCGCGCCGAGATTGCACGCTGTCTGGCCATCGACCCCAAGTTCATCATGCTTGATGAGCCGTTTGCCGGTATTGACCCGATAGCCGTGCAGGATATACAGTCGATCGTGGCACAGCTGAAATACAGGAACATCGGCATCCTGATCACCGACCACAACGTGGATGAGACACTCAGCATCACCGACAGGGCATACTTGCTCTTCGAGGGAAAGGTACTTTTCCAGGGTACCGCTGAAGAGCTGGCCGCCAACCCGGTTGTGCGGGAGAAGTACCTGGGACGGGACTTCGAGCTGCGTCGCAGGGTGTTTGATACCTCCAATCAGTAAGCCAATGGCCAGATTGCTCTCTATCGACTATGGGAAGAAACGTACCGGCATCGCCGTGAGCGATCCGCTGCAGATCATCGCCAATGGGCTGACCACTGTGGAGACCACCCGTCTGTTTGACTTCCTGAAGGAGTATCTGCAAAGGGAAGAGGTTTCCTGTATTGTCGTGGGTCTGCCAAAACAGATGAACAATGAGCCCTCAGAGAACATGATGCGGATCGAACCCTTTGTCAACAGGTTGCGGAAGCTTTACCCCCATATCCCGGTGGAGTACTTCGATGAGCGCTTCTCATCGAAGATGGCACATCAAACGATGATCGACGGTGGAGTGAAGAAGAAAGACCGTCAGAACAAGGCGCTGGTGGATGAGATCAGTGCCACCATCATCCTGCAGGGATATATGGAAAGCAAAAGAATGAGATGATGATATTACCCATTTATATATATGGACATCCGGTGCTGCGCAAGGTGGCACTGGATATTGATGCAGCAAATTATCCCAAACTAAAGGAGCTGATCGACAATATGTTTGAGACGATGTATCATGCCGATGGGGTGGGGCTCGCGGCTCCCCAGGTCGGGCTGACTGATCGCATCTTTGTGGTGGATCTGGCTCCCTTAGCCAATGAAGAGCATCCGGAGTTCAAGAATTTTAAAAAGGTGTTTATCAATGCCCATATCACCGAAAGAAGTGGTGAGACAGAACTGGTGGAGGAGGGATGCCTCAGCATCCCCGGCATTCATGAGAAGGTACCCCGCGAGGGAGAGGTGACCATTGCTTATCTGGATGAAGATCTGCAGCCGAAGGAGGAGCATTACTCCGGTTTCATGGCACGTGTGATCCAGCATGAGTATGATCATCTGGACGGGATCCTCTTCACCGACCGCATCTCACCGCTCCGCAAACGAATGGTTAAAAGCAAGCTGGCCGCCATGGAGAAAGGGAAGGTTGCCTGTGATTATAAGATCCGGACCGCGAGATAAACAGCTGATCAGCCGGCGTTGGTTAGCTTCTGTGCTGCCTGCTGATCCAAAAACCAAAAGAGATTACCCGATTCCGGATGTACACGTGCAGCCGGATATTTTTTTGCCGCTTCCTCAGGACGGGTGACAATCTCTTTCACCTTGTCGGCCTTGTTGTCACCAGTGACCAGGAAAGCTACATTACGGGCGGCATTGATTACCCTGCCGGTGAGGCTTACCCGTTGTTGGCCGCTCACCGGATGGGTGGCGGCAATACAGTTGCTGTCACTCTCCCACAGCTCCATCTGGTGGGGAAAGATGGAGGCGGTGTGGCCGTCATCACCCATGCCCAGCATCACGATATCGAAAACAGGCAGACCCTGCTCTTTTACCAGCTTATCCTGCAGCAGTCTGCCATATCGTTCGGCCTCCGCCGCAGGGTCATTTTCACCCATCATGCGGAAAATGTGCTCATCAGGGACCGGTACAAAATCGAGCAGGTGCTCTTTCGTCATCTTGTAGTTGCTTTCATCATCATCGGGCGGTACACAGCGCTCATCTCCCCAGAAAAACCTGATTCTTCTCCAGTCTATCTCACCTTCAGGCAGCGATGCCCAGTAATCGAACAGTTGCTTAGGTGTGGAACCGCCTGAGAGGGCAACAGTAAGCTCTTTTTCCCCTTCCAGCAATCCTTTCAGCCACTCCGTGAAGGAGCGGTTCAGCTCATCGGTCGTTTTAAATATCTGTATGTCCATGATTTTTAGCTTTCAGCTGTCCCTATAAAATCGGGATCTTCGCTACGATCAGCGATCAGCTTTGTTTTGTATATGGTTCCTGGCTCCTGGTTCCTGGTTCCTGGCTCTTGGCTCTTGGTTCTTGGTTCCTGGTTCCTGGTTCCTGGTTCTTGTTTCTTGGTTCCTGGCTCTTGGTTCCTGCTCACAATTCGCAATAGACCCCATCCTCTGCCAGATTTTTACAGGGATAACGCCAGGTGTTTTCTTCTCCCTCGATCAGGTTGTCAGCCACATCGGGTCCCCATGTTCCGGAGGGATATCCATGGAGAGGTGCATCCTTGTCGTTCTCCCAGTAATCGAGAATGGGCTGCACAAACTTCCAGGTTGCTTCCACCGCTTCATTGCTCATGTACAGCATGTTGTCGCCGTTCATACAGTCGAGAATCAGCCTTTCGTAAGCGCTGGGAATGTAATCATCGTTCAGTTCCGAATAGTGAAAGTCCATATTCACCGGCTTCACCTCATATCCGTTTCCGGGAACCTTCATTCCTGTTTTCAGCAGGATGCCTTCATCCGGTTGGATGCGGATGATCAGCTGATTGTCAGGGATCGTGCTTCCATCGGCCGGTTTGAACAGCTTCATGGGGGAGGGATTGAAATGAATCACCACCTCCGTTACATTGGTAGGCAATCTCTTGCCGGTGCGGATATAGAAAGGAACACCCTGCCAGCGCCAGTTATCGATATAAACCTTCATGGCGACGTAAGTCTCGGTACGGGAGGCGGGATCCACATTTTTCTCATCCCGGTAGCCGTTGTACTGTTTGCCACGCACGGTGGCGTCGGTGTACTGACCGCGAATCACGTTTTCTCTCAGATCCTCTTTGCTGAAAGGACGCAACGAACGAAACACCTTTAACTTCTCATATCTGATCTCCTCGGCTGTAATCTTGTTAGGTGGTTCCATTGCAACCAACGAGGCCACCTGCAACAAATGATTCTGTATCATATCCCGCAGTGCCCCCGAATGATCATAGTACCCACCCCGGTCTTCCACACCCATGCTCTCGGCTGCTGTGATCTCCACATGCTGGATGTAATTGCGGTTCCAAAGCGGCTCGTAAATGCCATTGGCAAAACGGGTTACCATCAGGTTCTGCACGGTTTCCTTTCCCAGGTAATGGTCGATCCGGTAAATCTGATCTTCCTGAAAAAATATCAGCAATTGTTTATTCAGTTCGATGGCCGATGCCAGGTCGTGTCCGAACGGCTTTTCAATAATAATCCTTCTGAAGCCCCTTTGCTGAAGTGTCAGCCCCTGCCCGTAAAGATACTTGGAGATGGTGCAGTAGAGTGAGGGTGGGGTGGAGAGGTAAAAGATATAGTTCTGTCCGAGATCAAGCTTCTTGTTCAATGCGTCCAGTTTCTCCTTCACATGGACATACTCTTCCCCTTTGCCCGTATCGATGCTTAGATAAAAGAGCCTGGAGAGAAAATCATCCATCTTGTCAGCCGGAGCATCCTTGTAGTGGGCAAAGAGGCTGATTCCCTCCCGCATCTTTTTTCGGAACTGATGATCCGTGAACAGGGATCGGGCTACACCCAGGACGGCATATCCTTCCGGCAGAGAATCGTTCATGTAAAGGTCGAATACGGCTGGAATCAGTTTCCGGTAGGTGAGGTCGCCCGAGGCACCGAAAATTACGAGTGCCTGGTTAGTTGTTTTCTTCATTTTTTATTGAGTGGTGATTGAATTTTTATGTAAACAAATTTACCGCTAAAAAGTTGAACTGCCTGCGGTGAATGGATAAAATCGAATCGCCATTGAAAGGAATCATCTCCAGCAGTTTGATATTTTGAGATTTTGTTGTATCTTTGCCGCTCTAAAATATCGTGCTTTTATTTAACGAATTAATTATTAATTAGGTATGAACAATTACGAAACCGTTTTCATTTTGACTCCCGTTTTGTCTGATGCCCAGATGAAGGAAGCGGTTGAAAAATTCAAAAACCTCCTTACAGATCAAGGAGCCGAAATTGTAAACGAAGAAGATTGGGGGCTGCGCAAGCTGGCCTATCCCATTGACAAGAAGACCACAGGTTTTTACACCTTCCTGGAATTCAATGCAGAACCTTCAGTGATCGACAAGCTGGAGATCAACTTTCGTCGTGACGAACGCGTGATCCGTTTCCTGACCGTGAAGCAGGATAAGTTCGCGCATGAGTATGCTGTGAAGAGAAGAAACAACAAGGGCGGTAAAAAACAGGAAGCGCGTGGCGAAGAGAAAGCCCGTGGTGCCAAAACCGAAGTAGAATTAATTGAAAAGGAGGATTAAAAAAATGGCCAAGCAATCAGAAATCAGATATTTGACTCCCCTTTCGGTGGATGTGAAGAAGAAAAAATATTGCCGCTTCAAAAAGAATGGAATCAAGTACATCGATTACAAGGATCCTGAATTCCTGAAGAAGTTCCTCAACGAACAGGGAAAGATTTTACCGAGAAGAATTACCGGCACATCATTGAAGTTTCAACGTCGTATTTCGCAAGCTGTCAAAAGAGCGCGTCACATCGCTTTGCTTCCTTACGTAACCGATTTAATGAAATAAAAAGGAGGAAGAGACATGGAAGTAATATTGAAAGAGGATATACTGACTTTAGGCTACAAAGATGATGTAGTCAACGTGAAAAAAGGATATGCCCGTAACTACTTGATTCCTGAGGGAAAAGCGGTGATTGCCAGTGAGTCGGCCAAGAAGGTGCTGGCTGAGAATCAGAAGCAGCGTGCCCACAAACTGGCTCAGATCAAAGCCGATGCGGAGGCGCTGGCAGCCAGGATGGAGGGTGTAAGCCTTACCATCGGGGCCAAGACCAGTTCCACCGGCACCATTTTTGGTTCGGTGACCACGATCCAGATTGCCGAAGCATTGAAGGAGAAAGGGTTCGAAGTGGATCGCAAGTTGATCCAGATCAAAGATCAGGTGAAAGAGGTGGGTACCTACAATGCGGTGGTCAGGCTGCACAAGGAGGTATCAGTAGATGTTCCCTTTGAAGTGGTTGCAGAATAATCAGCTGTAGCAATTCCATAAAAAAACCTCAGGTAGCATCCTGAGGTTTTTTTATGGCTTAACCCCGGCTCAGGGGAGATCAATTTTGTTTCAGGATCTCTACTGTGTCGCGGGCGATGGTGAGCTCCTCATCGGTGGGGATGATGAGTACTTTCACTTTGGAGGAGGGCTTGCTGATCACCACCTCTTTGGCCCGTACGGAGGCGTTCAGTTCTTCGTCGAGCTCGATGCCCATGAATTCCATGTTTTTACATACTTCGCTGCGTGTGATTGCCTGGTTTTCACCCACGCCCCCCGTGAATACCAGGATATCCACACCCCCTAAAGCGGCGGCATAGGACCCTATATATTTCTTGATGCGGTAATTATAGGTTTTCATGGCCAACATGGCCCTTTTGTTCCCGTTGTCGATGGCTGCCTGAATCTCCCGCATATCGGAAGAGATACCAGAAATGCCAAGGACGCCTGAAAATTTGTTCAGCAGGGTAGATATCCCTTTCGTACCCATATGCTCTTTCTCCATGATATAGGAGATCACTCCCGGATCCACATCGCCGGAGCGGGTACCCATGATCAGTCCCTCGACCGGGGTCATACCCATGCTCGTGTCGATCGATTTTCCATCCTTGATGGCTGTCACAGAGCCGCCGTTGCCGATATGTGCCGTGATGATGCGTTGTTCTTCATAGGGGACACCCAGAAAATCACAGGCTCTCTTCGATACGTACCGATGACTGGTACCATGAAAACCGTAACGACGGATGCCGTATTTCTCGTACAGTGCAAACGGAATGCCATAGGTATAGGCATAATCGGGCATGGTCTGATGAAATGCCGTATCGAAAACACTTACCTGAGGCGTGTCGGGCATCAGCTCCTGAATGGCATAAATTCCTTTCAGATTGGGCGGATTGTGCAGGGGCGCCAGCTCAATGCTTTCATTCAGCATCTCGATCACCTCATCGGTGATCAGCACGCTCGAATTAAACCGTTCCCCCCCGTGTACCACACGGTGTCCCACAGCATCTATCTCATTGAGCGATTTGATGCATCCATATTTCTCACTGAGCAATACACCCAGGATGTATTCTATCCCGGCACGATGTTCCAGGATCTCACCCTCCAGCATCACTTTCTGACCGTTGGGAAGGGCGAACTTCAGAAAGGAACCTTTCATCCCAATTTTCTCGATGCCCCCCTGTGCGACTACCTCTCTGCTCTCCATCTCGAAAAGCTTGTATTTGATGGATGAGCTTCCGCAATTCAAAACCAAAATCTTCATCGTTTATCCTCCCTTAGTTGTACAGTGATTTATTGGGTGAAACCGGATTACCGTTTTCATCGTATAAATAAAAACCTTTCCTTGTACGCACACCCAGCTGATTGGAGCGGTACAGCTTCCATAAAAGAGGATTTGGTTTGTAATGTTTCGCCCCGAAATCGTTGAACATCGCCTCCATCAAGGTGACCAGGCGTTCGATGCCAATGATATCGGCCATGCGGAATATGCCGTAGCGCTGTCCGTAAATGATGGTGAAGGTCTCCTCGATATCTTCCATGGAGCAGACTCTTTCCAGCAGCACCTGGCATGCCTCATTCAGCATGGTGGCTACCATCCGGAGACTCACATTCCCATTGCTTTCATTGATGCGGTGAGGCTTGTAGTTGATCAGCCGGGCGAAGATCTCCATCTTCTGGTACACCTCTTCGGAGGTATACATCCCGCTTACGATTTCCAGGATCCGGGCATCGGGATGTGTCACCGGGAAGTAGAGGCTTACACACCTTTCCTTGTGTAACAGGTCTGATGCCAGCTCACTGATGATAATGGTAGAGCCGTTGGTGGCAATGATCGCATCCTCATCCAGGATCTCCTCCAGTCTCTTGAAGATATTTTTCCGGAGCGGCGTACTGCGGCGCCCGGTTTCCGTATAACGGGTACATTCAACGACCAGGTCACATTCCGCGAAATCTTCGTAATTGAGCGTGGGGGTGATACGGTTCATGATCATTTTCTTTTCCGTTTGTGTCAATCCCCAGTTGCTGATCTTCTGGTCCATGATCTTCTCCAGCTCACCCAGCACGAAATCGATGCGTTCCGGCGATTCATCCAGGAATACCACCTCCATGCCGGCCGTCGAGGCCATGTTAATAATATTTCTTCCCTCTTTACCGGCGCCCACCACGCCGATCTTTGAGAATAACGGTTTGTGCCTGCTATCTGCGGAGATGGTAAGGCCATACTTCTCAATAGGTTCAATAATCATTTCACTCATATGTCCTGTTGAAATTATCTGTTTTGTTTTAACCCGATAGCCTGGATGGCGGCAATGGCCACCATTTTGTAAATATCGTCAACCGAGCAGCCGCGTGAAAGATCATTCACGGGAGCTGCCATACCCTGCAATACAGGTCCTACTGCCTCTGCATTGCCCAGTCTCTGCACCAGTTTGTATGCGATATTTCCCGATTCGAGGGTGGGGAAGACCAGCACATTGGCTTTCCCGGCAACCATACTTCCGGGAGCTTTGGTTGCGCCGACCTCCGGGACAAGGGCGGCATCGGCCTGTAGTTCACCGTCAATCAGCAAAGAAGGATCTATCTCTTTTGCCCTGCGGGTGGCTTCCCGCACTTTGTCGATCATCTCATGTTCTGCACTGCCTTTTGTGGAGAAACTGAGCATCGCCACTTTCGGTTCAACACCCACCAGGTTCTTCATCGTCTGGGCCGATGCCACCGCGATGGAAGCAAGCTCTTCGGCAGTGGGATTGGGCATCACGGCGCAATCCGCAAAGAGAAGAATCCCATTTTCACCGTATTGCGCTGTCTGCGTGAACATGATGAAAGCACCCGATACCACTTTGACACCCGGTAAGGTCTTGATGATCTGCAGCGCGGGACGGAGCACATCGCCCGTGGTGTTGCGTGCACCGGCAATCTCGCCGTCGGCATCCCCGTTTTTGATCATCAGGCAGGCCAGGTAGAGCGGGTCTTCCACCAACAGTGCTGCCTGTTCGGGTGTCATTCCTTTCTTTTTTCGGAGTTCAACCAAGAGGTTGGTATATGTCTCTTTTTTGTCGTGAGACTTTGGGTCCACGATCCGTGCTTTCGCAATGTTTTCAAGTTCGAGTTTTTTTGCCAGTGCATTAATCTCATCGGAATTTCCCAACAGAATAATCTCGGCTACGCCGTCGCGCACCAGCTGATCGGCTGCCTGAAGCGTCCTCTTTTCTGTGCCTTCGGGCAGGACAATGCGCTGTTTATCTGCTTTTGCCCTTTCAATGATGCTTTCTATGATGTTCATTTGTTTATTTTGTTTTGGTCTTTCCAATAAGGATCAGCAAACAATTTTATGTGGCACTGTTTATTGTATATGAAGATCATAGGGAACTTTTGTATATTCAACGGGAGCAGCGTAAATTCATTTACTTTACCGGGTTCAGCAACTATTTCGTTCCGGGAGAGCATGGTGTAAACATGTTTTGACGATGCCGAAGGCAGAAATAGTGGAATATAATTCAAAAGTCTGAATTTACTGAACTCGCATGATTCCTATGCTCATTTCAAAATAAAATGGTTTCTCCGCAAAAGTACAAAAAATTGCGTGAAGCAGGTAACAAAATGGTCGTGTAGTTGCGTTTATTCTCTCTCAGATGATTCCATCCTTTGTTGATTGGATTCCCTGTGAAGCCAGCTCCATTTTTTTTCGGATCTCTTCCGTGCAGAGGTTGCCGACACTGCCCGCGTGAGTATGCTGCACTTTTTTCTCTGTATGGAAAGTGCCCTGCTGCACTTCTTTTCCCACCTGCTGATAAGCTTCGCGGAAGGGGATGCCCTGCAATACCCGCCTGTTCACCTCCTCCACGGTGAAAAGATAGTCGTAGCGCGGATCCGAGAGAATATCTTCGTTGACCGAGATATGTTCCAGCATAAAGTGTGTCATCTGTAGTAGTTTGTGCAGGGTTTCCAGCGCCGGGAAGAGTACCTCTTTCAGCAGCTGGTAATCGCGATGATACCCGTGCGGCATATTGGTGGTCATCAGTGTGATTTCGTTCGGCAGACTCTGCAGGCGATTGCTGTGTGCGCGAATCAGCTCCCACACGTCGGGGTTCTTTTTGTGCGGCATGATGCTCGATCCGGTGGTCAGCTCTTGTGGGTAGGAGATAAAACCGTAATTGCCGGAGAGGTACATGCAGTTATCGGCCGCCAGCTTGTTGAGGGTAGCGGCGATGTTGGCCATGCTCTGGGCGAGGATCCGTTCGGTCTTGCCACGTCCCATCTGTGCGGCAACCACGTTGTAGTTCATTGTAGAGAATCCCAGCTCACGGGTGGTCATCTCTCTGTCCAGCGGGAAGGAGCTTCCATAACCGGCTGCAGAGCCCAGCGGATTTTGATCGGCCACCTTCCAGGCAGCCGCCAGCGTGTGCATATCATCCACCAGTGTTTCGGCGTAGGCGCCGAACCAGAGTCCGAACGAGGAGGGCATGGCCACCTGCCCATGCGTGTAGCCGGGCAGCAGCACCTCTTTGTGCTTTTCACTGAGCGACTGCAACAGGCGGAACAGATCCATTACTTCTTCCTTGATCTGCAGGATCTCCTCTTTCAGGTACAGTTTGATATCCACCAGCACCTGATCGTTGCGTGAACGTCCCGCATGGATCTTCTTGCCCATTTCGCCCAGTCGCTCTGTCAGCATTGCCTCTATTTGTGAGTGGATATCTTCGGCATCATCGAGACGGAAATTACCTTTCTCCACCTCGGCCAGGATATTTTGCAATTCGGCCTGCAGAGCCTCCTCTTCCTCCGCCTTCAGCAAGCCTGTTTTCACCAGCATTTTGATGTGCGCCATTGATCCCCGGATGTCATGTTTTGCCAGACGCAGATCCAGTTCCCGGTCGTTCCCTACTGTAAAATCTTCTACCCGTTTGTTGGCATCAAAGCCTTTGTCCCATATTTTTGCCATGCCTTAATAAGGTTGAATTAATACCTCCGTAGGAATATTCATTTTATCATGTAGGTTGCGGATCATGTTCAGCGACAACTTTCGCTTTCTGTTCAGCACTTCGCTTGCACGGCTCTTGAGTCCGATAACATCTGCCAGATCGTTCTGGGTATATCCCATTTGCTCCATTCGGAATTTGATCGCTTCGATGGGATCGGGCAGATCGATCGGGAAATGCGATTGTTCATACTGATCAATTAAAATGGTCAATATATCCAGTTCGTCTCCATCAACACTATTGAGCCTGGCATCAAAAACAGCTTCAAGCCGTTGTAACGCCTGTTCGTAATCTTTCTCTGTTTTTATCGGTCTGACTTTCATCTTTGTTAAATTTTGGTCGTATCAATTTTGTCGTAGTCGGAATGTGTTCCTATAAATCGAATCCACATTATCTGATAATCATAATTGATCTTTACGATGATCCTGTTCTTTTTGTTTGGATGGGATGAAAGATAGATTTTCTATCAAACGGATGTATCCTTCGATTCCCTGTTCCAGTTCCTCTATCAACACAAACTCATCAGCCTGGTGAGAACGGGCCGATTCACCCGGGCCCATCTTCAGGGCCGGGCAGGTGATCCGCATCCAGTCGGAGGTGGTCGGCGAGACATAAGTTTCCATATGCAGGCGTTCAATGCAATGCAATAACGGATGATCTGCCGGGGTAGCTGAGCTCCTGTTGGTCAGTGACCGCGCTTTCAGGGTACTCTTTACCCGCGGTTGCAGGATATCCATCAACTCCTGATTGCTGTATTGTTCTGTGGGCCGGACATCCACCACAAAAGTGCACCGGTCGGGGATCACATTGTGTTGGATACCGGAATGTATCTGCGTCACGGTGAGCTTTACCTCTCCCATGACAGGGGATATTTTGGGGAATTTTATTGAACGCAATACCGCAATATCTTCCAGTGCAATGTAGAGTGCGTTCACCCCTTCATCCCTTGCCGCGTGTCCGCTTACCCCTTTTGCTTCGCCGTCGATCACCAGCAGTCCTCTTTCCGCGATGGCCGCCTTCATCCCTGTCGGTTCACCGATAATGGCCATATCCACTTCACCGTTCAGCTTTTCCCATAGCCGTCTCATGCCCCCTGCCCCGGAATTCTCCTCTTCGGTGGAGAGTGCCAGCAGCAGGTTGAACGGGAGTTCTTTCTCGTAGAAATGGAGGAATGTCTGTATCATGGAGACCACACTGGCACCGGCATCGTTGCTGCCCAGTCCGAAGACGTGCCTGTCTGAGACCGGTGGTGTGAAGGGGTCAAAGGAATAGGTTGAGGCGGGTTGTACCGTATCGAGATGGGAGTTGAGCATCAACGTAGGCTTCGTGTGGTTCGCATGCGGCTGACGCAGAATCAGATTATTGCCGAGCCGTTCGGTTTCGATTCCATGCTCTTTAAAATAATTCATCAGATAATCGCTCCGCAGATGTTCTTCCCCCGAAAAGGAGGGCAAAGAAACCAGTTTTCTCAGCAATTCCGTCGCGCGATGCAGGTATCTTCTGTTCATTGGATTGAGATTGATTGAGATTGATTTTAACGGGATCGGGCTTTACTCTTTTTTGGATGTTCTGTTGCTCTCCCGCAATACCGTTCCTTTTTTTGACAACAGATTTTTTGCATGCAGGATGATTACCTCCGATACGCCCTGTTCAATCGCATGAAAGGAATTGTCAATTTTCGGAATCATTCCGCCGGCGATGATGCCCTGCAGTTTGTATGCTTCACTCTCTTCCCGGTTTATCGAAGGGATAAGACTTTCCGGGTCGCTTACATCTTTCAGTACACCCTCTTTTTCGAAACAATAATAGAGCGTCGTATCATATTTTCGGGACATGGCGGCTGCCAGTGAATAAGCCACAGTATCGGCATTGGTGTTCAGCAAAGAACCCTTGCCGTCGTGGGTGATGGCACAAAAAACAGGGGTAATTTTGCCCTCGATCAGTTTGGATATCAACTCCGCATTCACTTTTTCCGGATCGGGATCGCCCACGAATCCATAATCGACCGGTACCGGTGACCGCCGCAGCGCCGGGATGGTGTTGCCATCCGCACCGGAGAGGCCGAGGGCGTTGCAGCCAATCTTTTGGAGCGATGCCACCATATTTTTGTTGATCCATCCGGCATAGACCATGGTGACCAGCTTCAGTGTCTCAGCATCGGTGATGCGGCGTCCCTGCACCATTCTTGTCTCAATACCCAGTCGTACAGCCATCTTAGAGGCCATTACACCCCCACCGTGCACCAGTAGTTTCCGTCCTTCCAGTCGGTGAAAATCGGACAGGAACGATTTCAGCGCTTCCGGATGATCCACGATGTTGCCTCCAATTTTTACAATGGAGAGACTCTCTTTATCTCTGATTTTATTGTTAATCGGCATTCAGTATTCAGTTGTCAGCATTCAGCATTCAGCATTCAGCATTCAGTTTTCAGTTATGGATAATCTTGACTCTTGTGTCTTGATTCTTGTGTCTTGATTCTTGTGTCTTGATTCTTGTGTCTTGATTCTTGTGTCTTGATTCTTGTGTCTTGATTCTTGTGTCTGGTTGGTACTTCATCACATCCCAAGTAAAATCTCTTTCAATACGGTTTGTGCCGAGACCACCCGGTTGGCCGCTTCGGGAATCACGATCGATTGTGCACTTTCAATCACCTCGTCGCTCACAATCATGTTGCGGCGTACCGGCAGGCAGTGCATGAAATAGGCGTTGCGGGTCAGTGCCATCTTGGCGCTGTCCACCGTCCAGGAACGATCGGTACTCAATATTTTACCATAGTTCGGATCACGGTAGGCTGCCCAGTTTTTGGCATAGATAAAATCCGCATCCCGGTAAGCCTTCTCTTTATCATATTCCACAATGGCGTTGCCCACAAACTGTTCATCAAGCTCATATCCTTCGGGATGAGTGATCACAAACTCATAACCGGCAGCGTTCATCCATTCGGCAAAGGAGTTGGGAACCGCCTGCGGCAGCGCACGGGGGTGTGGTGCCCATGTCAGCACTACTTTCGGACGCTCTTTGTTTTTGTACTCCTCAATCGTGATCAGGTCGGCAAAGCTCTGCAGCGGGTGACGGGTAGCCGCCTCCATGCTGAAGACCGGCTTTCCTGAATATTGTATAAACTGGTTTAAGATGACCTCATTATAGTCCTCTGCCTTCCGTTCGAACTGAGCGAAAGAACGTACGCCAATCACGTCGCAGTAGGAGCCCATCACCGGGATCGCCTCCAGGATATGTTCCGGCTTGTCGCCGTCCATGATCACCCCTCTTTCTGTCTCCAGTTTCCATGCTCCCTGGTTGATATCGAGCACAATCACGTTCATACCGAGGTTCAGTCCCGCTTTCTGGGTGCTCAGGCGGGTACGGAGGCTGGAGTTGAAAAAGATGAGCAGCAAGGTTTTATTTTTTCCCAGTTCCTGATCGGCAAAGGGGTTCTCTTTTACGAACTTCGCCTTTTCCAGCGCCTGTTTCAGGTCGCCTATATCCTTTACGGAAGTAAAATGCTTCATATGGTGCTTTGTTGTGTTGATCTTATCTGGTTTTTGTTGCATGCGCTAACGCCTCTCGCAGTGCTGTCAGGAAATGATCCACCTCAGCTCTCCCAATTGAAAGGGGAGGCAGCAGTCGCATCACATTATTTTTGGCTCCGCCAGTGAAGATGTGATGACGGAAAAGCAGCTCATCGCGTATATCTGCATCTTCCGGCTCAAATGAGATGCCGAGCATCAGTCCGCGACCGCGGACCTCGCTGATACCCTTCATCAAAGATAGTTCTTTTTTGAGGTAATCGCCAATCTCCCTGGCATTCTCTATCAGCGACTCATCTTTCAGCACCTCCAGTACGGCGATGGCAGCGGCACAAGCCAGGTGGTTCCCCCCAAAAGTGGTGCCAAGCATTCCTTTTTTGGCCTCAAAAAGAGGAGAGATGAGCACCCCTCCAATCGGAAAGCCGTTACCCATTCCCTTGGCAGTGGTGATGAGATCGGGTCTGATGCCGGCGGCCTGATGTGCGAAGAAATTGCCCGTGCGACCGTAGCCGGACTGTATCTCGTCGAGAATCAGCACTGTCCGGTAATGGTTGCAGAGCTCCCGCACCCCCTGCAGAAAAGTATTGTCGGGAAGAAAGATGCCGGCTACACCCTGGATCCCTTCGATCAGCAGTGCGGCTACATCACCTTTGCGCAGCTCCTGATCCACTGCATCCAGGTTGTTCAATGGGAGGAAAGTCACATCATGCTCCCTGTTGAAAGGTGCCTGTATAGCCGGATTGTCGGTCACCGCTACCGCACCGGAGGTGCGACCGTGGAAAGCTCCTTCAACGGCGATCACCCGTTTCTTGCCGGTATGGAATGATGCCAGTTTGAGGGCGTTTTCATTAGCTTCGGCTCCCGAGTTGCATAGGAAGAGGGCGTAGTCAGGATAGCCGCTCAGCTCTCCCAGTTTCTCTGCCAGCTCCTGTTGGAGGGAATTTTGTACCGAGTTGGAGTAGAAGCCGATCCGGGCCGCTTGTTGCTGCAATGCTTTCACGTAGCGCGGATGGGAGTGCCCGATGGAGATCACGGCATGACCGCCATAGAGGTCCAGGTATTCGGTGCCATTTTTATCCCAGAGCCTGCATCCCTCTGCTTTTACCGGCTCAATGGGCCAGAGGTTGTACACATCGAATAGATTCATTTGTTGATTGGTTGGTAGAAGTGAAACGAAGATCCTGATTGATAGGGATTCGTTGATTGGTTGATTATCTTATTTGCACATCAGCAGATCCTCGAATCTTCAAATTATCAAAAAGCAGTTCCCTTCAGTTTCAGTCCTGCAGACTCCTCAAGGCCGAACATCAGGTTCATATTCTGCACAGCCTGTCCCGAGGCACCTTTCACCAGGTTGTCGATGATAGAGGTGATATGGATGTATCCATTGTGGAACTCGATGTGCAGCAATGCCTTGTTGCTGTTAACCACCTCTTTCAGGCTGATGCTCTTGTCAGAGACAAAGACGAACGGTGAGGAGGCATAGTACTCCTTGTACCGTTCAACCATCTCTTTCTCCGGTATTGAGCCGATCCATTTGGTGTAAACGCTGGCAAAGATGCCGCGGGTGAAATCACCCCGCACCGGCACGAAATTGATCTGTGGCAGATGGTTACTCCCCGCCGCCCTCAGCGTGTGGGCAATCTCTTCCAGGTGCTGATGCGTGAACGGTTTATAGACCGAGATATTGTTGTCGCGATAGCTGAAATGGGTGGTTTCACCGGGCTTCTTACCGGCACCGGTGGAGCCGGTGATCGCATGTACATGTATCTCCTCTTTCAACAGGTCATCAGCTGCCAGGGGCAGAAGAGCCAGCATGATGGAGGTGGCAAAGCAGCCGGGGTTGGCTACATAATCTGCCTTACGTATCTTCTCACGGTTCAGTTCACAAAGACCGAAACAGAACGCTTTCCCGTCAAAATGAGGGTCATTGCGGAAGTCGCTCCCCAGGTCGATGATCTTGCAACCCTCCGGCAGCTGCTTCTCCTGCAGAAAAGCACGTGAGCGTCCGTGCCCCAGACAGAGAAAGATCACATCAGGCCGGTCGAAGGTTTCGCTGAACAGCAGCCCTGTTTCGCCCAGCAGATCGCGGTGTGTCTCTGCCACAGGCATCCCCACAGAGGTGCTGCTGATCACCGACTCTATCTCCACCTGCGGATGGCGCAGCAGAATGCGTAGCAGCTCTCCTGCCGTGTATCCCGTGCCCCCTGCAATGCTAACTCTGATCATGATCGTGAATTGTATAGTAGATTTTCAATGGATTGGCCATCACTTTCGTGAATCCTACCACATCCTGTCCTAAGAAAGATTTATTGGATTCGCCATATTCACCAAACCGGGAGCTCATCAGGTCATAGTCACTGGAGCAGCCCAGCACCGCGAAGTGGTAGGGACGCAGCTCCACCTGCACCTCGCCGGTCACATACTGCTGTGTATCGGTGAGGAAAGTCTCGATATTGCGCATCACCGGTTCCAGATACTGTGCCTCGTGCATCAGCTGTCCGTACCAGTTGGAGAGCTGCTCTTTCCAGTAGAGCTGCTGTTTGGTGAGCACATGCTTTTCCAGCAGGTGATGTGCCTTGACGATGATCAGCGGTGCCGGTGCCTCGAAAGCAACCCGACCCTTGGTGCCGATGATGGTATCGCCCACATGCACGTCACGGCCGATACCATATCTGGACGCTGTATTGTGAAGCTGGTGGATCAATTCAACCGGCTTCATCTCCGTACCATTCAGCGACACCGGTTCCCCTTTTTCAAAGCCGATGGTGATCCGCTCAGCACCACTGGCTGTCACCTGTGAGGGGTAAGCCTCCTCGGGCAGGACACCGGATGACTTCAGGGTCTCCACACCTCCTATGCTGGTGCCCCAGATGCCCTGGTTGATGGAGTATTTCGACTTCTCCCAGGAGAAATCGAATCCCCTCTCCTTCAGGTAGTCGATCTCCTGCTGACGCGTGAGAGCCAGCTCACGGATGGGTGCCATGATTTTCACATCGGGAGCCAACACCTCAAATACCAGGTCGAACCGTACCTGGTCGTTTCCGGCACCAGTACTGCCATGTGCCACATATTGTGCCTTCACCTTCTTCACGTGATCCAGTACCGCCATTGCCTGGAAGAAACGTTCGGAGCTCACGGAGAGGGGGTAAGTGTTGTTTTTTAACACATTCCCAAAGATCAGGTATTTGATGCCGCGTGTATAGTAATCCTCTACTGCATCGATGCAGGTGTGGGTGGCTGCACCCAGCGTGAGGGCGCGCTCTTCAATCTGCTTCGCCTCTTCGGCAGTGAAGCCGCCGGTGTTCACAATCACGGTATGCACCTCCAACCCTTTTTCATGAATCAGCCAGGGCACACAAAACGAGGTGTCGAGCCCACCACTGAATGCAAGTACTACTTTTTCTTTCATTTCTTAAACATTTTATTTGTTTTTCTGCTCTTGATAACTGGTTTTACCACCTTCTTGGCAAAGGGACTCGCTTCCTGTAACGGTTTAACCTTGGGATCGAACAGCAAGCCGGTGCAGAGGCACATCTTGTGGTTATTGCGCTGAAGGATATCATAATTGCGACACCCCTGGCATCCTTTCCAGAACTCCGCATCGTCGGTCAGTTCCGAAAAGGTGACCGGTTTGAAGCCCAGTTCGGTGTTCATCTTCATCACCGCCAATCCGGTGGTGATGCTGAAGATTTTGGCATTGGGGTAGAGCTTACGCGACAGATCGAAGATCTTCCGTTTGATTTTTTTTGCCAGCCCCTGGTTACGATAGTCGGGATGCACCACCAGACCAGAGTTGGCCACAAAACGCTGATGACTGAAAGTCTCAATGTAGGCAAACCCCACCAGTCGTTCCCCGTCGAGGGCGATCACCGCCTTGCCGGATTTGATTTTTTCCGCCACATACTCGGCACTGCGACGTGCAATGCCGGTGCCACGCGCCTGCGCCGATTCATAGATCAGGTCGCAGATCTCCTGCGCGTACCCTATGTAGCTGCTATTGGCTATATGAATTTCTACATTCATCCTAAAACAAAGATAATATGAAATGGTTGTTGATTGACGCCGACTGACCGACGTGTAAAGCGGGTGAGATACAGGCGTTGGGTTGCCTGCATTTGTTAAAAGCATCGTCGGACCAGGTCTGTTGCTTTGCGGAAGTGTGTATGTGAAACTGTCATACTCATTGTGAGGCAAAAGTAATCAATATATTTGTAAATAGGGTTGTTTAATGAAAAAAATCTATCCTTCAGAAGTGAAAACAAACAATCTGTTAACGATACTGCTGAAACCCTATTTAATGAATGTAAAAATTTGTCTTTTTGATACGTTTTTATTATTTTTGTTTTTCTGAACTGCATCACTTTCTTATCCATCCCTTTTTTGACTGGATTTTTTGCCTTCAGTGGTTCATCAATAACATCATAAAAACGATTCAAAATGGAAACCAGGAAATACAGGAATTATATTCTTCGCAACTACAATGACTTGCCACAATTACAAAAACTTTCCAATGAGGAGCGGGAAGCAATCAGGGTGGTGGGTCATGTACTCCCCTTTAAGTCTAACAATTATGTGGTAGAGGAGTTGATCAACTGGGACAATGTGCCCAACGATCCCATCTTCACACTCACTTTTCCACGCAAGGAGATGCTTGCCAGTGCACAATATGAACAGGTGAAAAGATTGCTCGAAAGCAACGATGAGGCAGGGTTGAAGAAGCAGGTAAATGATATTCGCCTCAAACTGAATCCCAACCCTGCCGGACAGGAACACAACGTGCCCTCCATCGATGGCATCAAACTGCATGGGATGCAACACAAGTACCGCGAAACGGTGCTTTTCTTTCCCAGCCAGGGGCAGACCTGTCATGCATACTGTACTTTCTGTTTTCGCTGGCCTCAGTTCTCAGGAATGAATGAGCTGAAGTTTGCCATGAAGGAGGCTGATCTGCTGCACCGTTATTTGAAAAAGCATACCAAGGTGAGCGATGTGCTCTTTACCGGAGGTGATCCGCTTACGGCAAAGGCCGGCATCCTGTCGGCCTATATTGAGCCCCTGTTGACAAAAGAATATGCGCACATCCATACCCTTCGCATCGGATCTAAAACTTTGGGATACTGGCCCTATCGCTTCCTTACCGACAAAGATGCCGATGAGGTGCTGCGGCTGTTTGAAAAGGTGACCAGGGCGGGGAAACATCTTGCTTTCCAGGCTCATTTCAATCATCCCGTGGAGCTCTCCACCGATGCGGTTAAGCAGGCTATTGACCGGATCCGCAATACCGGTGCACAAATCAGAACGCAATCGCCGTTGTTGCGGCATATCAACGATGATCCACAAGTGTGGGCTACGATGTGGAGAGAACAGGTCAACCTGGGACTGATCCCTTATTACATGTTCGTGGCACGCGACACCGGATCAAAGGCTTTCTTTGATGTGCCCCTGGAGAAAGCATGGAACATCTTTCGCAAGGCTTACAGCAACGTAAGTGGTGTAGCCCGAACGGTACGTGGTCCCAGCATGAGTGCCAACCCGGGCAAGATTCAGATACTGGGTGTGACGGAGGTACAGGGGGAGAAAGTGTTTGTGCTTCGTTTCATTCAGTGCCGCAATCCCAACCTGGTGGATATTCCTTTCTTTGCGAAATATGATAAGAAAGCCACCTGGTTCGATGAGTTGGTACCCGCATTTGGCGAAGAGCAATTTTTCTTCCAGAAAGATAATCTGCTGGGGCATCATGACAAGGATACCGATTTCCTGTGGGAATGAACTAAGAATGTCAATCATTCTGCTGATTTATCAACAAAAAAGTGAAGCTTTTCATTAATTAACATAGTATTGTTTGAATTATTGCTTATTTTGCCCACAAAAGTGCCCCTTTGAGAGGGTTCGGATCTTTTTCTCCGGCTTTCCCTCTCTTTTCTGTGATGAAAAAAGGAAGGTGGCTGTAAATGAGGTTATATGGGTAGAATCATTGCATTGGCAAATCAAAAAGGAGGGGTAGGTAAAACCACCACCACGATTAACCTGGCGGCATCACTGGCTGCACTGGAAAAAAAGGTACTTGTTGTGGATGCTGATCCGCAGGCAAATGCCTCCTCCGGATTGGGTATCGACATCAAACAGGTCAAGAACACCATTTATGAGGGTCTGATCGGGAAGTGCTCTCCGCAGGAGTCGGTGCACCACACTCCGTTTGAAAACATCGACATCATCTCTTCTCACATCAACCTGGTAGGAGCAGAGTTGGAGATGGTGCAGATGGAGAACCGGGAGAGAAGACTGCACGATCTGTTACTGCCACTTAGTAATGCCTATGATTATATTCTGATTGACTGCTCTCCATCGCTGGGGATCATCACGGTCAACGCCCTCACCGCTGCCGACTCAGTAATGATCCCGGTACAATGTGAGTATTTCGCTCTGGAGGGGTTGAGCAAGCTGCTCAACACCATCAAGATCATCAAGTCGAAACTGAACAGACGGCTGGAGATTGAAGGATTTGTCCTCACCATGTATGACTCCCGTCTGCGTCTCCACAACCAGATCTATGAAGAGGTGAAGCACCACTTCAAGGAGTTGGTCTTCACCACCGTCATTCAACGCAACATCACGCTCAGCGAGTCACAAAGTCATGCCAAGCCAGCTCTGATGTATGATGCCGGCTCTCGTGGGGCCATCAACCACATTCAACTGGCGCAGGAGCTTATCGAAAAAAATGCCTAACTTTGCACCCATAACCCGATGAACGATGGCGAAAAAAAATGCATTAGGAAGAGGTTTGGACGCATTGATCTCATTTAATGAGAGTGAAGCCAGTGGCTCATCCTCTATCAGTGAGGTGGATCTGGATAAGATCATACCCAATCCCGACCAACCAAGGAGGATGTTCAGTGAAGAGGGGTTACAGGAGTTGGCTGCCTCCATCCGCTCAATCGGTTTGATCCAGCCCGTCACGTTGCGAAAGCTGGATGATGACAGCTACCAGATCATTGCAGGCGAACGGCGTTATCGCGCTTCGCAGATGGCGGGTCTACATGCTATCCCAGCTTACATCAAGACCGCCGATGAAGATGAGACCATGGAGATGGCGCTCATAGAGAATATTCAACGGGAGGACCTTAACTCCATCGAAATTGCATTGGCCTATCAGACACTCATCAAAACGCTCTCCCTCACGCAGGAACAATTGAGTGAACGGGTGGGCAAGAAAAGAGCAACGGTTGCCAACTACCTTCGCCTACTGAAGCTGCCTGCTGAAGTGCAGATGGGTGTCAAGGATAAGAAAATTGAGATGGGACATGCCCGTGCACTGGTCACCATTGATGATCCTGTAAAACAACTTGCCATTTACAACAAGATCATCGAGGAGGGTCTCTCGGTGCGCATGGTGGAGATGATGGTGCGGGAGCAGAATGGTGAGGAAGATGGTGGCAAACAGCCTGCAGCAAAAAAGAAAAAACCCGGACAGACACTCTCCGGGCAGAGGCAATCGAGCGAATTCGATGCGTTGAAACAACACCTTTCCTCCTATTTCCAGACCGATGTGCAATTTACCTGCAGCAAGAGCGGGAAAGGGAAGATCACCATCCCGTTTCACTCTCCTGAGGAGCTGGAGCGGCTGATCGTGATGTTCGACAAAATGAATAAATGAGAGCAGGATGAATCTAAGAGCAATTCTTTTCGGTCTGTTTTTCACCTTTGCCTCAACCCTGTTGCATGCACATGAGCTTACGCCGCAGGAGCTGCAGCTCAGCAGCGAACGGTTGCAGCAAGAAAGGAGTTCTCTCGTTCCGGCTGACTCAATCACGATCTCCAATGCGGTTGACACCCTTGTTGTTTCTGACAGTGACCAGAGAGCTGCGACAAACGTTATGCAGCTCAGCGATACCATTTCAGATGCTTTTTTCGCACCCATCCAAATCTTTAAGCCCTCTCCCCGCAAGGCAGTGATCTATTCAGCCCTCTTCCCCGGCATGGGGCAGGTATATAACCGGAAATACTGGAAGCTGCCCATTCTCTATGGTGGTTTTGTGGGATTCACCTATGCCATCACCTGGAACAACGGAATGTATCGTGATTACCTGGGAGCTTATCAGGATATCATGGACAGCAATCCTGAAACCAACCGTTGGCACAATCTGCTGCCATATGGAAGAGACCCTGAAACAATTGATCAGAATTGGTTTACCGATGTGTTACAGAAGAGAAAAGATTATTACCGATATTACCGTGATCTGAGCATCATTGGTACTGTCGCTTTATATATGCTGGCAATGGTTGATGCCTATGTGGATGCACAGCTGTTCGATTTTGACATGAGCCCCGATCTTTCGTTACGGGTGGCGCCAGCGCTTCTCAGAGAACAGCAGGCGGGTATGTTGGCCGCCTCATCTTATGGATTGCAGTTTAGCTTTATTTTTTAGTGAAAATCAATAGTTTTATGAAACGAGCATTTAAACCGTTTACACCCATGTTGATGACTAAAAGCGAGTTCCATACGACACCTTTGAAAGTAAATAATTTTAGTCGTATGAAAGAGAGAATACTGTTTTTGCTCTGCTGCATCTGGTTGATCTCCTTTGTGCATGCCCAGGATACGAATCTGGTTGAGAGCGACACCATCACCGACAATGCCATTCTCTTTCCCGAAAGCATGACCGGTGAGCTGAGCAACCTCCTCCGTGACTGGCAGATCGATCTTACCGTAAACGACGAGGAGTGCAGCAGAGGGACAAATGTCCTTTTCCCTGACTCGGTATATATCTCCCGGCTTCACAGCATGCCCACGGTGATGGAGCTCTCCTTCAACAGTGTGGTGAAGCGATACATCGAGATGTATGCTTCCCGTCGCAGGGAGCAGGTGAGCTATATGCTTGCTCTGGGCGACTATTACTTCCCGCTGTTTGAACAGGCCCTCGACAGGGAGGGCCTCCCTCTGGAACTGAAGTATCTGCCGGTGATCGAATCGGCACTCAATCCGGTTGCGGTCTCACGGGCCGGGGCCACCGGCCTCTGGCAGTTCATGCTGCGCACCGGCAAAGGGTATGGTCTGGAAGTGAACAGTCTCGTGGACGAGCGAAGAGATCCCTATAAATCCACCGAGGCAGCTGTGCGCTATCTGAAAGACCTGTATACCATCTACCAGGACTGGAACCTGGTGATTGCTGCCTACAATTGCGGACCTGGAAACGTGAACAAAGCGATTGCCCGCAGTGGCGGGAAGCGAGACTACTGGGGGATCTATTACCATCTGCCGCGTGAAACAAGAGGCTATGTGCCGGCATTCATTGCGGCCAACTACATCATGCAGTACTATGCCGATCACAATATCTGCCCGGCATATGTGCATGCTGCTGTGTCAGCTCTCGATACGGTTCAGGTGAACGAGCGGATGCACCTGAATCAGATCTCAGCCGTGCTGGAGATACCGGTGGAGGAGTTGAGGCGCCTCAACCCGCAATTCAGAAAAGATGTGATCCCCGGCAACTTCAAACCCTATGCGCTGGTGCTTCCATCTGAAAAAATGTATGCCTTTGTGGACAGGGAAGGTGAAATCCTTGCATACAACAGGAACATCTATCATCCACATCGCACCAACACCGAAAACTATCTGAATGGGGGCATGGTATCTGGGGATGCTGGCGGCGAAAATATCTACTACCGGGTGAAGCGGGGTGACAATCTATCCACCATTGCCCGCAGAAACGGGATTAGCCTGGCTCAACTGAAATCCTGGAACAGACTGAAATCAGACAGGATCGGAATCGGTAAGCAGCTGGTGGTGGGGAAAAAACCCATACCAGCCACACCCACCGGAAAGGAGCAACAGACGGCACAACTGAGTGAAAATGGTGGCGTGGAGATCATCAATCAATACTATCGCGTCAGAAAAGGAGATACACTGGGTAAGATTGCACAACAACATGGTGTCAGGGTGTCGCAGCTGCAGGCCTGGAACAGCTTGAGAAGCACCCGCATCCAGATAGGAGACCGGCTGATTGTTCAGCAAGATGCAGTGCAACGCCCCGAAGAAGATCAGGCTGAGCAAGATTACAAGCGTGCGGAGGATACTCCCAAAGGAAGCAATATCATTGCCACCTATCTGAAAGAGCAGATTGAGCGTGCGGCACAACAGGAGAACCAGGAGTTGACGGAAGCAAGCTCTAATGATGAAGCTCCGGCCACTGAGGGCAGCTCACCTGATCCTGAGGATGGGAGGAGGACTGAGGCGCAGCCCGGGGAGAATGAATAGAAAAGGTGCTCTACTGCACCAGCACCTTTCTGGCGGTTTGCGTACCATCCACAGTTTTAACCCGGACGATGTAGACCCCTTTGGGAAGTTGCGCAGCAGGTAGGGAGGTCTTGTTTATGCTCTTGTCTGCTCTCCCCTGGCGGATCTTTTGTCCCGATACATAGAAGAGCTCCCATTCCAGCAGTTCATGGTTCGATTCAATCAGAATGAGATTCACCTCTTTGGAATAATAGGCCAGGATCTCCGGATCCTCCCTCACGGTGGGACGCACCGTGACGTTTTTATCTCCAATCACATAGGGGGAAATCAGCAGTGATGTATTCATAGGGTTCTCGATATTTTCTGACGAGCGCTCCCACCCCTTGCTGCTCCTTATCCAGGTTGTGGATACCTTTCCTGAACCAATCGGCCTCGGTTCCGCATTGAAGACGGTAAATCCCTCTGTGGTGCCGTTTGCATCGTAATAGGAGATATAAAATGTCCCCGATAGCGATACCGGTGTGTCAAATGAGATGTAGTTCTCCACACTGTAATTCATGTTACGCGAAGCAAAGGAGAAGTTGTTGCTCCCATAATAGCGATAGCTGTAACTGTATGGTTGCTCATAGATCAGCTGCGTCGGCATCTCCTCTCCGGTGTAGACCCTGATCCTGATCTCATTGTTGAGCATGTTACTGATTGCGGGTGAAGAGATGAACACACCCTCCAGCAGAACCGTTTCCTCAGAATGATACTCCTCCGCAAACTCGGCGTATCCAAAAGCATTGTTGGTGGCGAACATGGGTATCGACTGATAGAGCGTCTTTACCGGTTTCTCATCAATGCCAAAGTTCATGCTTCTGGTGTATGGGTTGTCGGCATGTGGCTGATACCCTCCCAGCTGAAGGGCTTGTGTTTCGGCGGGGTCCAGGTAGTGATGAATGGGGTTGGGGTTGTCAATAGACCCCTCAACGTTCCAGAATCTGCTGAGTGAAGCATACTGATCCGGTCCGCGTGGCGATGTACACATTGATACACCGCCGGTCAAGGTTCCTACAATCCGCTTATTACTTTCGAGTAGGGGGGAGCCGGAAGAGCCTCCCTCCGTGGCACCGTTATCCCATTCATTCACTGCCCAGTGGGCGTTGGGTTCTATGTTGTACTTTGTACCCGGGAATGAGGTGATGGACAATGATCCCTCCTCGATTGCCACCTTTTTGATTCCACCATTGGGATGGTGAACACCGTGAAAAGCTCCCCGGGGTGTAGTGGTGGCATCCCACCCCAGGTAGTAGGGCTGATAGGCTGCCGGTGGTGTATCTTTGAAACGAAGAAGTGAGATGTCGTGCCTTTCACTGATCAGCACCGAGTCGGCAGAAGCCAGCGTCATCTGCAGGGGACCACGGATGTCGGTAGAGCAGAGTGGCGACTGGTAGTGAAAAAAGGCAACGATGGTACCGGCAATCATGTCATATCTCCGGTTGTTGAGAAATTTCGCATCGTAATCGTTGTTGAGACAGTGAGTAGCCGTTAAAAGATAAGGGGTTCCATCCTCAGCCGTGTTGTTGGTGAGAGAGCCGGTGCAGTAGGTGGTACCGTTGATGATCAGTCCCACCACACCACTGCCCGGGAGGATATCGTCCGGGTAACAGACAATATTGGGGTGGCAATCCTGAGTCGGATCACGTGGTTCCGTTGCACGGAAGATCCCCCGAAAATCATGATTGATCTCTCCGATCTCTATCTCACCCGGAAAGCGTGCATCAAGCGGCTCCTGATACTCCACGATCAGCTCATCACCTCCAATCGGCTGAACAGGAAGCAGATTCAGCTCGCTGTTGTTCTCTTCCGTAAAAGAACCCAATATCTCGGTTTGATCACCATTGTAGATAAAAACCCTGGCGCCTGGAGGCAGCCTGAAACTGGAAAAGAGGATATTGAGCGAATAGGCTCCCTTTGAGCGGATGCCCACACGCCATACTTTCATATTCGCCCACTGGAATGTGATGCCTGCATTGTCGGGGCGGAGAAAACGGTGAAACTTATGGGCAAAATGAAGACTCCTGAAACCAGACTCCTCCTGAGCCGAGCGCCACAATTCGGCCTCATTGCTGATGGATGGCATCTCCACAAACAGCTCCCTGCTATCAGACAAAGAGCGTATTCCCGACGGGATCTCCAGTGGGAGGGGCTTACCTCCGTGACTGATCTGCCCCGAAGCTGTGGTTGACAGGATGTAGCTCAGCAGCATGAGCACACTTTTCCAAAAGTGAAGCGGTGAAGGAGGCGGAAGATTCATGAGATGATTCGGTTTCAAGATGACCTGTTCCATTTCGGTTTGTCACATCCTGTTGTAAAGAGACAGCTCGCAGGGCTATCAGAGGTGAGTGATCAAACAGCGTTACAAATGTAAGAGTTTTCAGGCAATTGCGGCAAACTTGCAGTAAAAATATGCTCAATGGCGTCATGTGTGGATTGAATGAGCTGTTCACACGGAGACGAAGCAAGCGGATCTTTCTCTGGTTTAATCGCCCCCAAACTCCATCAGGTAGGCTTTGATGAAGCCATCCAGATCACCATCCATCACTCCGTTCACATCCGATGTCTGGTAGTTGGTGCGATGATCCTTTACCCGACGGTCGTCAAAGACATAACTGCGAATCTGAGAGCCCCATTCAATCTTCTTCTTTCCTGCTTCAATAACTGCCTGGGCAGCACGTCGCTTCTCCAGCTCCATCTCATAGAGCTGTGATTTAAGCAGTCGCAGTGCATTCTCGCGGTTACCCAGCTGGGAGCGGCTCTCGGTGTTTTCGATCACGATCTCCTGTTCTTCGCCGGTGTCGGGATCCTTGTGAAAATAGTGAAGACGTACGCCGGTCTCCACCTTGTTCACATTCTGTCCACCCGCACCGGAAGAGCGGAAGGTATCCCAGCTCAGGTTGGCAGGGTTCACCTCTATCTCGATGGTGTCGTCTACCAGTGGCACCACAAAGACCGAGGCAAAGGAGGTCATCCGCTTCCCCTGAGCATTGTAGGGTGAGACGCGTACCAGCCGGTGTACGCCGTTTTCACTTTTGAGAAACCCGTAGGCCAGCTCTCCTTCCACCTGGAGGGTGGCGGTTTTGATGCCGGCATCGTCGCCATCCTGCCAGTTGGTGACAGTGGTCTTGTAATTCTTGCTTTCGCACCAGCGCTGGTACATGCGAAAGAGCATGGAAGCCCAATCCTGGCTCTCGGTGCCGCCGGCACCGGCATTGATCTTCAATACCGCTCCCAGCTTATCCTCTTCACGCCGAAGCATGTTCTTCAGCTCCAGCTCTTCGATCAGACGAATTGTTTCCGCGTACTGTGCATCCACCTCCTCTTCCGAGACAATACCCTCTTTCACGAAATCGAAAGCAAGCTGCAGCTCATCGGCCGCTGCCTTCACCTCCTGATAGGCGTTGATCCAGAATTTCAGCTCCCGCACCACTTTCATCTGTTTTTCTGCCGCTTTGGCATCGTTCCAGAAGTCGGGCGACTGGGTGCGCAACTCCTCCTCTTCCAGTCGGATTATTTTTGCATCGACGTCAAAGATACCCCCTCAGCGCCTGCTCGCGCTCCAACACATCTTTCAGTTGGTCTGCCGTAATCATTATTTATCAATTTTAATTGTAAAGTGGTTTAATTCCCCGACCCTTGGGTTGGAAACAAATCATAATGTCCATTTGAACCCTCGAGGCTTGCCTCGGGGTTATTCATTTTTCGGGATGCAAAGGTACGCAAAAAATGTGAATTTACCATATTGTGGTTGCCACAGGAGATGATTCTTATTGATAAACAAGTTTTTGGGGTATACGCAAATTTGTTGAATACGGATAAACTTTTAACGCTTTTTTTGTTTAATCAGTGAGTAATTGACTACTTTTACACAACAATGTGCTGTAAAAATTTTGAGTTCCGCAACAGCTGACATCTTTGGTGAAAACCTTTGTAACGCAGTCCAGTTTCGGGAAGCTCTGAAGAAACATTATCATACGCAACAGGAGCATTTATCAGAATGAGGTTTGCAGCTAATAGTTTTCCTCAGAAGACAGTATAAAAGTCGGGTTTGATACAAATTCCCACACGCAGCTGCATATCGTTCCGTTTGTAATCGAGCAGACTGTCACCGGTACCACTGTATAGTTCGCCGAAGATATACTGGTTGAACTTGTCGGAGATTTTGTAGCCGGCTGTCAGCTGCAAATTGAGTGCCTTTACACTTTTACGGGGACTATAGGTGCCTGAGAACCACCACTGATTGTCGGATGTCTTGTAGTCGGCTGAAAAGAAACCGGTACCCCTGTAATCAAGGATATCGCTGTTCTCTTCACCCAACATAAATGGCAAGGTAACTTTGAATCTGACGGCAAGATGGGAGGAAATAAAATATTTGCCACTGAATCCAATCCAGTTCATGCTCCGTGAGTCGATACTGTCAAGGCCGTTTGATTCATGCTCGAATTGCAAAAAAGCGGCACCGGTGAGCCGGTTATCTACAACAATATATCTTCCCAGTCCTATTCCCGGATTGTAATTATTATCCCTGAAAGGAGATGATGTTTGGTAGATGTCCCAAAACGATTTTTGGGTATAGGTTAAATAAAGGAAAGTATTGAAAGGCAATCGGCTCTTAGTAAGGCGATGACGGATGCTGATCTGGAACTTGGCATCGGCTGTTTCTTCGTTGATTCCTCTATTGAGCGGGATGCCGGTATTAAAATAATAGGATTAGGCGCTTAGGTCGCTGTTAAAAATAAAAATGCTATCTTTGCCCCATGACAGAGCGGGCTCAATTTAAGGGAGTGAATTCGATAAAATTCAACAAGTCCTTTCAAAGCGATGAAGATTGTTTGCGATACTTATC
>JAHDQF010000029.1 GCA_018433945.1 Proteiniphilum sp.
ATGTGTTCAATGTGTAAAAAAGAACCTGCTGTAAATATTTGTACTGCTTGCTGGTACGAAGAAGAAGCATTTTTCTGCGAAGCCTGCTCAGAAAAACATGCTGAAGAATGCGAAGATTTTAACGATTATGCCCAAATGCCGGTAGTGAATTCCCCTCGAATGGGCGTGTGTGGTTACACCGGGGGAACAATCGATTTGGTGAGGGACGAACCTTATACAAGATAAATTATGGCACGTCTATCCAAAGAATTCAAACAAGCTATTCAGGAAATTCCGGTTGAAGAACTTCAAAAACTGGTGATTCAACTTGCTTCTAAAAATAAAGAGATATACGATTTTGTAAATATTCATTATGTTGAAAATGAGGATGCAGAGAACGAACTTTTTGAGGAGACAAAAGAAAAAATCAGAAATGAGATTTTATTTTAAAGATCTGAAAATTCTTCATGCAAAATCCAATCATCTTGATTATATTTACAATATGCCACAATCAATAGAATAATGCCATACGAATGCTGAAAAAACTGACTTCCTTCATTCTATGTCTCGCTGTCACGAGCATATACGCACAACAGAACGTAAATTACGATGAATCAAAAGTATCTGCGTACATCCTTCCTGAACTGCTGAAGTGTCAGAACTGGAATATGGTCACTACCGCAGAAGAGTGGGAAAAACAGAGAAGGCCGCAACTGCTGGAGCTGTTTGCCTCCCACGTGTACGGTCGCACGCCTGTTGAAAGCATTGATGTCTCTTACGAGATATTGACCGAAAACCCTGAAGCACTGGGTGGAAAAGCAACCTGCAAACAGGTGAGGTTTACCTTTTCGAACGAAAAGAAAAAAACGGAAGCCATCTTATTGATGTATATCCCGAATAAACCAAAAGGGAAAGTGCCGGTGTTTGTAGGATACAATTTTAATGGGAACCACAGCACTACTCCAGACACAACCATTCTTTATTCGCCCGGCCTCCGGCTGGTGAGAGAACCGCGCCAACCGGATTGGGAGAGAGGGAATCAGAATCAGACGAACCGGTGGCCCTACGAGATCCCGGGGCTGCATAAACCAATTATGGCAGATATCGGCTATCATATCAGAGCAGGAAAGCATGATGTGACCGAATATGACTGGGCATGTTTTCTGGATTTCGCCGGGAAACATTTCAAAAATTAATTTGTTTTGCTTATTTTCGCAACTGTAATTATTCCTGACAGATAGGAAGGGAGACTGATCCTTTTCAACCTACAGGGAACAGGAATTTTTATCCGACTGTCAGATTCCTTGCGATTCAGTTCAATAATTTCTGCAATAAAATGAAACTTGTCTCTCCGATTATTCTTTTGTTGCTCGTTTTATCGGGCTGCACTACCGAAAAACAACTCACGGACTATGTAAACCCTTTCCTGGGGACAGCCACCCTGTGGGAGCCGGAAGACCTGGGATATGTGCGCACCTGGAAAGAGCGTACCTGGGGGGCGGAGGTCTTCCCCGGTTCCTCGCTACCCAATGCCATGGTGCAGCTGAGCCCGGTAACACAGTTCAGGAGCGGCGCAGGATATCAGTATGAAGACACAGTCATCTACGGATTTGCCCATACCAACAAGGGGCACTGGAACCTGCTGCACTTGCCGCTGTTGCCGGCAACCGGCCAGGTATCCGCATCGGACTATGCCTCGGGATACAGTCATGCGAATGAGTCGGCCCGCCCCGGCTATTACCAAGTCTTTCTGGAGCGATACGGCATCAATGCGGAGCTCACCTCCACGCTTCGCTGCGGTTACCACCGATATACTTATCAAACCGATTCGGAGAAAAAGCTGATTGTCGATATCACCCGTACCAACAACAGGGTACGGGATTGGGCAATTGAACAAAAGGATGAATTTGTTTTCACCGGTTTTCAGGACGCGGAGGGTAAGATTTATTTTTATGCCCTCTCCAACTACCCGGTTGAAAGTATCGAGCAGGCAAAGGATGAGCAGCATGAAGTATCGGTGGTTCACTTTGGGAAAAATGACAAAAACGAACCGCTGGAACTCAAAATCGGCTTCTCCTTTGTCAGCATTGAGAATGCAAGGATGAACCTGGAGCAGGAGATGATGGACAAAAGCTTTGTCCAGGTGCGTGAGGAGGCTAACGAAGAATGGAACAGGCTGCTGTCAAAGATCAAAGTTTCGGGCGGCACCGAACGGGAAAAGGGTATATTTTATTCCACCCTCTACCGATCATTCCTCTGGCCGGCACTGCGCAGCGATGTGAACGGTGATTTCACCGACGAACGGGGCAACGTGGTGAATGAAGGTTTCCGCTACTACACCAACCCCTCCTTCTGGGATGATTACCGCAACAAACTGATCCTGCTCGGAATGCTCACACCTGACGTCAACACCGACATCATCCGGTCGATCATCGACAGGGGAGAGAAGAGCAACGGCTACATGCCCACCTTCTTTCACGGTGACCACGCCTCGGTTTTCGTAGCGGGAAGCTATCTGCGCGGCATCAGAGGGTTCGACCTGAACCGCGCCTACAAACTACTGCTCAAGAACGCCACCGTGCCGGGTAAGGGAGGGCGACCTTATCTGGATGAATACATGGAAAGGGGTTGGATTGCCGAGAAAGATACCACCAACGTACCCACGTGGGATGAGTACAAGGCTGCCGTCACCAAGACGGTGGAATATGCCTACGACGATTACGCCACGGCGCTGATTGCGAAGGAGGTGGGGGATAGCGCCAATTACCGGATGTTGATGAAACGATCCGGCAACTACAAAAACCTGTTCGACCCCTCCACCGGCTTTTGGCGCGGTAAGATTGAAGATGGCAGCTGGATCAAGGATTTCGATCCCTATTATCCCTATTTCGCTTATATGTACCGGGAGGCAAACGCATGGCAGTCGCTCTTTTTCGCGCCCCACGACCCGGAAGGAATGATCGCATTGTACCCTTCTCCCAAAGCGGTGGAAGAGAAGCTCGACTCCCTCTTTACCGAATCCTGGCGGGGCTACGAAGTACATAACCTGACCGGCTTCATCGGGAATTACTGTCACGGCAACCAGCCTTCCCACTCGATACCCTATACCTATTACTTTATCGGCAAACAGGAAAAAGCGCAGTGCGTGCTGGACAGCATCATGAATCGTTTCTACGATATGGGGGCGGAGAAACTCGCCTATGCAGGCATGGACGACGCCGGGGAAATGTCGGCCTGGTATGTCTTTAATGCCATCGGGCTCTATCCCTACTCTCCTGCCGACCCGGAATACATTGTCACCGTACCGTTGTTCGATAAGGTGGAATTTACACTCGGCAATGGTTCCCGTTTCACCATCCGTAAGGAAGGAAAAGGGAAGAAGATAGAACAGATCACCTACGGCGATACTCCGATCGAAGGGTGGTTCATTGCACACGACCAGTTGCAGCAGGGAAAAGAATTGCTGATCAAAACCTCTTAGCTCCACTGGCAACAGGAAACTTGTATTCAACAAATTTCTCAGATAACCCAGGTATCGCTATTTCATAATCATGCTTCCCTGACGACAGGAACCTGTAATCAACGAACTAAATTTAATTGACACGGAGGCAAGCCTCAAGGAATTCTTTAGATTAAACAAAAATGAAAGCATTAAAACGATCTCTTCTTTATTTTCTGGCATTATCATCTTTTTTGATACATGCGTCCGGTATATACGGGCAAGTTACTTTTAAACGAGATGACATCAATCAAAAAGTGGATGTATTGATGGATGAGAAATATTTCACTTCCTACATCTATCCGGATGATTTGGAAAAACAGGTCCTCTATCCGATTGTTACCGCATCCGGCAAGGAGATTACCCGCGGATACCCGATTCATCCACGACCTTTTGAACGCATCGATCATCCGCACCATGTGGGCTTGTGGCTCAATTTTGGCGATGTAAACGGACTGGATTTCTGGAACAACTCTTTTGCCATAAAACCGGAAGAGAAACACCGATACGGTTCCATCAAATTCAGGGAGATTGTGAAAACCGACCCGAAAACCGGTACGTTGATTACCCGGTCCGATTGGGTAAATAATGACGGTGAGGTGCTTTTACACGAAAAATCCACGTTCGTTTTCAGCGAAGAAAATGGTATTCGCACCATCGACCGGACTACCGAGCTTACCGCACAAAGGGAGGTGACTTTCACCGAAAACAAAGAGGGATTACTGGGGTTGCGCATGGACAGGGCTTTTGAAGAACCGGCAACAGAACCCGGACGATTTTTGGATGCCAACGGAAATGTAACGGAAGTGCCGGTTTTAAATAACGAAGGGGTGAATGGCGTTTACCGCAATGCCGAGGGATTGACCGGCGGCGATGTGTGGGGCAAACGAAGTCCGTGGGTGGCCTTGCGTGCCGAAAAAGAAGGGGAAGTGATTACGGTGGTGATGTTTGATCATCCGGACAATCCATATTACCCGGCCTGGTCGCATGCCCGGGGCTATGGCCTTTTTGCCATGAATAACCTGGCGGGGAGAGCGGTAGATAAGGATGCTCCTTCGGTGAAAATTACGCTGAATGAAGGAGAAAAGATCACATTCCGGCATAGAGTGGTCATTGGAGGAGATCTTTCTGATGCTTAAATAATAAATATTTCCGACAATTTTAATCGCTGAAAATAAGAGTTATACCCAAATGTCGGTAGATAGTGAAACCATCAACAGACAATGTAACAATAAATCCTATGGAAACAAGAAGAAATTTTATCAAAAAATCAGCACTCGGCGTAGCCGGAATCACGCTGGGAAGCACAATGGGGAACACGTTGGGGAGCACGATGAATATGTCGGCAAAAAGCTATGCCGGCATCATGGGCGCCAACGACAAAGTGAGAGTGGGGATATTGGGATTTTCCAATCGATTCAGAAGCTCACTCGGAAAATCTTTTCTCAAATATGCAAAAGAGATGAACTTCGAACTTTATACCGTTTGCGATATCTGGAATCGCAGACGGGATGAAGGACAGGCATGGTATAAAGAACAAACCGGTGGCAGCATCAGAACTGCCAGAAACAGCGATGAACTCTGGTCCCAAAAGCCCGATGCTGTGATTATCAGTACGGCCGATTTTCAGCACGCGCTGCTCACTGCCGAAGCGGTAAGAGCCGGATGCGACGTGTATGTGGAAAAGCCGTTTGCAGAAACGATGGACGATGCCAATTTCGCGCTGAAAGCAGCCAAAGAAACCAACAGCGTGATTCAGGTAGGCTCACAACGCCGCAGCGGTACCAACTACCAGGCTGCTTATGATTATATCAAATCGGGTCAGTTCGGGAAAATTATTGCCGTAGAAATGACCTGGAACGTAAACCAGCCGGGACGCTGGCGCCTGCCGCAACTCACCAAAGAAATCAGGGAGCAGGATACCGACTGGAAACGATTCCTGATGAACCGTCCTTACGAGGCATGGGATCCCCGCAAGTATCTCGAGTATCGTCTTTTCTGGCCCTATTCATCCGGCATTCCGGGACAATGGATGGCGCACCAGATAGATACGGTACACTGGTTCTCGGAATTAAAATATCCACGGTCGGTTGTGGCCAATGGGGGCATTTACCTGTGGAACGACGGAAGAACCAATTTTGACACCATGACTGCCGTATTCGATTATGGCCACCAAAAAGAAAAAGAACCGGGGGACGGATTTCAGGTAATCTATTCATCACGACAAACCAACGCTTCCGGAGGTACCAAGGAGTGGTATTTTTCTAACGGCGGCAAACTGGATTTGGAGACAAATGTGGTGAACAGTGATGGGGGTTTAACAGAAAATCATGCAAGCGCGATGGGGATAAAACCATTCTTACTGGATACTTTCGAACTGCCACAAATAACTGTTGAAACCGACTCAGATACCGGGTCTGATCCGTTGACAAATGCCCATATGAAAAACTGGATGGAGTGCGTACGCAATCACAATGTGAAAACAAATGCTCCCGTAGAAGCAGGCTACAGCCACTCAATCGCCGATATCATGGTCACAGCAGCTTTACGAACCGGGCAACGTGCCACGTTCGATGAAAAATTGAAGCAGGTGGTTGCTGGCGGGAAGGTGTTCAAATATTAAATGCGGAAAGGTGTTTAAGTAATTATGAATGAATAATCCTGCGTGATTTCGCACATAAATTCATCGCATTCGGGTTGCAGGCGGGGAAGGTGTTCAAATATGAATGAGCTGGAATAGATGGGTCGGGGTTATTCCTGTGTCCCCAGTATGTGATTCAGTTCTTCTTTATAACTTCTCCCGACAGGCAGTTGTTTCCCTCCTGTTTCCACCGTATTTCCAAAAACAGCATCAATGCCTTTTAACGAGACGATATATGATTTGTGAATGCGGATAAACCCTTTTTCTTTTAAAAAATTCTCCATGTTTTTCATCCGGTCGAGTTTGATGAATTTTTTGTCTTTGGTGTGGATGACCACGTATTCTTTCATGCCTTCCACGTACAGGATATCGCTGATGTTCACCTTCACCGATTTATAGCCCGATTTGACAAACACAAAATCGCGGTCGTTCAACTCCTTTTCACCCGATGGTAGCCCGTCGGGATGGATGTTGCCGGCTTGTTTTTCCATGCGATCGGCCACTTTGTTCACAGCCCTGGCAAACCGTTCAAAAGAGATGGGTTTGAGCAGATAATCGGCCACATCCAGTTCATAACCTTCGAGGGCATATTCGGAATAGGCAGTGGTGAGGATAATGGCCGGTTTTTTTTGAAGGGTACGGATGAATTCAATCCCTGTCAGCCCCGGCATTTGGATATCCAGGAAAACCAGGTCAGCCGCTCCTGTTTCGATCATCTCCCATGCCTCCTTTGCACTGCTAAAAACAGCGAGCAGTTCAAGCTGCGGCATTTTAGCCACATAGTCGCTTAAATACTGACGGGCAATCGGCTCATCATCCACCAAAATACATTTAATGCTATCCATTACAACGCTTCTTTTTTTGAAAATACCGGAATCCGGAGCGACACCATGTACACCTCTTCCTGTTGCATGATTTTTAGTTCATACTTTTCCCCAAATATCAGCTCCAGCCGTTTCCTTACATTGATCAACCCAATCCCCGGTACTTTTTTTTGCCCGGCTTTTTCATCTTCCCGGTAGCTGTTCTTACAAACAAAAAAGAGCCGCTCATTCTCATCCCATATATCCACTTCCACCCATCCATCCTCTTCCCTGCCAATGGTACCATGTTTAAAACAGTTTTCCACAAAAGGAAGCAATAGCAAGGGCGGGATAAAACCCGTCTGCCAGCCGATGTGAACCGTAAGCCGGATATTCTCAGGATGCGAAATACGCATTTTTTCCAGCTCGAGATAATTCCTTATAAAAGCCAGTTCTTTTTCCACCGGCACTAACTTTTGCTCGGTTTCGTAAATCAGGTAGCGCATCGTGTCCGAGAGTCCCAGTACCATCTGCGGGGCCAAATCAGACTTGGAATAAGTCAACCCATACAGGTTGTTCAGGGTATTAAAAAGGAAATGCGGGTTGACCTGCGATTTCAGGTAGATGATTTGCGCTTCCTGGCTACGTTGTAGCTTCTCGCGGCTCTCCTGCTCTTTCAACGCCTGATGTTCGTACAGCCTGAACAAGGTCGCGATGAACAAGATAAGTAGGTTTATCAGGAAGCTAATTCCATAGGGAGCGCTGCCACGGTTAGGACGTCTGTTTAGAAACAAGTTTCCGCGCG
>JAHDQF010000020.1 GCA_018433945.1 Proteiniphilum sp.
ATTCCCTTGAAAGACCTGCAAACCTTCTGCCGTGCTCTGGCCTCGCCGGTGCGCCTGGAAATTCTGCGTCTTCTCGGCAGTCATCCGCTCTGCGTCAACGCCCTGGCGGGGCGCCTAGGACTATCGGCGGCGGCGGCCTCTCAACATCTTCGCCTTCTTCGGGAGCAGGGCCTGGTGCAAGACGACAAGCGAGGGCTCTTCGTCCATTACCGCCGCGACGACGAGGCTTTCAGAGACGGTCTGGATCGTTTGAGAGATTTCTGGGAAGGGAGCCGGACCGAAGAGGGCCTCCGGGGGGATCTCCATGAAAAGTGAGCCCTTCGCCTTCGAGGTCCGGGGACTCCGCAAGGATTTCGGCTCCCTCAGAGCCGTTGATTCCCTCTCCTTCGGCGTCTTTCCGGGAGAGATCTTCGGTTTCCTCGGCCCCAACGGCGCCGGCAAGACGACGACGATCCGCATGCTCACGGGGCTGGCCCGCCCCACCGGGGGACGCCTCTTCTTCTTCGGAGAAGAGAGAACGGCCGACGTCAAGGCGGTCCAGCACCTGATGGGGATCGTCCCCGACGACGACAACCTCTACCCCGAACTGACGGGCCGGGCCAATCTCGAGTTCTGCGGAGCCCTCTACGGCATGCCCCGAAAGGAGCGACAGGAGCGGGCCAAGATGCTGCTGGAACGTTTCGGGCTGGCCGGGGCGGCCGGGAAGCTCTTCGGCACCTACTCGAAGGGAATGCGACGCAAGCTCATCCTGACAGCGGCTCTCATGCACCGGCCGCCCATCCTCTTTCTTGACGAGCCGACGACGGGCATCGACGTGGCCAACGCACGGTCGATCCGGCAGCTCCTCGACGACCTGCGCTGCGAGGGGACGACGATTTTTTTGACCACCCACTACATCGAGGAGGCCCAGCGCCTCTGCGACCGCATCGCCTTTATCGCCGAAGGGCGGCTCGTCGCCCTCGATGCGACGGCGACCCTTCTGACTTCCGCCCGGGAAGAGGGCACCATCGATTTCGTCGTCGAGGGGGAGACCCTCTCCCTGAAGGAACCGCTGGAACGGGCGTTCGGAGAAGTCACCTGCCACATCGAGGGGGACACCATCTTCGTCCGTTCGGCGGAACCGTTGAGGCTGACACCGTTCCTGAACTTCTTCCGAGACCGGGGCGTCGAGCTTCGGGAGGCCCGACGGGAAAAACCCTCTCTGGAAGAGGTCTTCCTCCGCGTCACCGACAAAGCTCCCGAGGAGAGAGCGAAGGAGGAAGGAGGCAGATCATGAAGCACTGGATCGCCTTCCAGGCCATTCTGATCAAA
>JAHDQF010000019.1 GCA_018433945.1 Proteiniphilum sp.
AATAGGGTTAACAAGCAATTCACTGGTGAGATGGGTGATGTAGCTGTTCCGGGTATAGGATGTTGATAGCTCCGGATCCAGCCCCAGCTCATTCGCTATCTGTTTGAGTGAAGTGTTGATGAGATCTAAACTGAGCCTCATCGCGTTAATAATTTTTCGCTCATTGTTATCAGTGGGTTCTATGCCATTCAGAAAGGGGAAGATATATCCATCCTGATTCTTGTTCCCTTGCCGGTTGATAATTTCAATCATAGGAGGAAGGATAGGTACATAGATAAATGTTGGTTTCGCTGTTTTTCTCAGTGTCTTTTTTCGTTGAAAGACGATTTCATTGTTTGATACATCGATGTTCTCATAACGCAACCGGCAGAGGTCTCCGAAATTCAATCCGTTGCAGTAGAACATGAATGCGAATATGTCACGCGCGGTGGCCAGCGTAACATTTTCTGTCTGGTAATCTTCAATCTTCCATATCTGCTCGATCGATAACGCGATCTCTCTTCTGCCTCCTTCCGGAATGGCATATTTTCCCCTCGACACTCCAAAGGGGTACTTCTCAGCTTCGATATATGGTCTATCGCCTCTGTTATTGTTAATGATTGCTCTCAATGTCCTCATGTAGATTCCCATCGTGGCAGGAGAGATCTCAGTCTCGAACCAGAACTTCTCGCACTCTTCCAGGAATAAGGGGGTGATCTCCTCAAAACGGATTGTATGCTCAATATCCAGGACATCTTTCCCGATGGTAACATGTCGCTTCTCTCTACAGAGTGCGATGAATGCATTTTTATCAGCACGATTTTTGAGTTTCTTGAAATGCTTGAACCGCATCAAAGCTTTGATGGTTGCTTTATATACTCCTGCACTACCAATTCTATACTCACTTTCTAAAAGCTCGATTTTTTGATTAAATGCTTCATTCAATCCTATTGAATCCGGAGAATTGTTGATGAGCCTATCCAATGAGTCAAATGAAAAATTATTCTTCTCGGCAAGACTATCGATTGCTGGTATTAGGGTTAATCTTAAATAACGATCGAGTGTTTGTTTGCAATCACTGTGCTTTCTTAAATCCCTGTTTACAAAATCATCCCAGTCATCGCTTGAGAACTCGAAACCGGTGAAAATATGTTTCAACTTCCGGTTAAATGTGATTCTCCAGAATACCGGTGCTACTTCATCACTCACTTTCCGATATTTTCTTGTCAATATTACTGATACATTTCTGTTTTTGTACTTAAAAACAGATTTTGTTTTGCTTGTAAGTCCATTCTGTCTCATACAATTATCGATCAAAAGTTGGGTAAACAATGGGTAAACAAATGTAGGAAAATATCTAAATATAACCCAAAATATCGAGTGTAATTAACATTGTTAATGCACATAAAATACAGAATAACAGTAATATAGCAATATATACAGTTTTAACTAAAACACACTTCAATTGACTCTTAATCAATGGGTCGAGGGTTCGAGCCCCTCCGGGGTCACTTCATTATCAAGCACTTATCGATTCAGTTCGGTGAGTGCTTGATCTATTAGTCGAGCTCTAGTCGAGCAAAGTTAGAAAAACATCTCAAAAAAACCCAATACAAAACAAACAATTGGGACTGTACATTTTTATCACGATGCATGTTTTTACTTGGCAACAGGAATTATAGTGTGCTGTAGTTATTTGATTCCTTATGTTCCTTATTTTGAATGTAGCGTTCCTTATCTTATTAAAATAGCTGATAAATAGGATAATAGATATATCATTCAGTGTTCCTTAAAGAGCAATTAGTGTTTCTTAAAAGCGTATTTGGCATTTTTATCCCTTTGTTTCTCGCTTATGCGATTTATAATTTTCTCATTTTCCATGAACTGATTCAGATAGAGTCTCACATTTTTCTCATGAATTCCTGTCACATCTACTAATTCTTTGATTGTAGCCTCATTGTGATAAAAAAGATATTGTAAAATTCGTTTTTGTGTGAGATTATAATTAGCCCAGTTATCTTGGATAGTTTTCAAAATTGTATCTGAAATGGTTTTTGTATGATTACTTATCTTGTTACGAAGAGTCAGATACACATTTCCATTTTTCTCAACATACTCTGGTGTTGAAAGCATTGATTTTTCCATTGATTGGTAAATCCTGGAAACACCTTCGTTTAACTGCCTTACAAATCCCATATCTTCCAATGCCCTTGCCGTTCTTGGATTTCTTGAAAATCTTTCGGTTCTGATATTTTCAACATTCACTTGTGCCGGTAATGGTCCGCTATTTGAAATTTCAAGACGATCATCATAATGTTTGATGTAGATTGCATTCCCTTGTACATTGTAAGATCGGTGACACAAAGCATTAACAACACCTTCCAGCCATGCTTCCTCAGGATATTCTGGCACCTTATTAAAGCGACCGGTATCAAGATCCAAGAAGTAATAATCTTTCAAGGTTGCTTTTAGAAACTTTTTCACCTCTTCAATAATCCATGGGATATTCTTTTCAAAGCGTACGTCTTTAACTACATTATGTTCAGTGCCAACTTTGGCATCTGTTCCCTCATACCTTATGTACCTTAGTGATGCTGAAGTAATATACTTTTCTGGTTCTTTGGCAAAAAGTAAAATTCCTGCTTTTTTTATTTTGAACTGACCTTCTTTTTTGATTGCTAAATGTCTTTTTACCAAAAGGTCTAGCGAGTCTCCTTCATAATTTAGCTTTTGTTTATACCTATTCAATAGTTTTATGTCAAGGTCATTGAAATCAAACTCAGGTTCAACCTCATCTTCAAACTTTCGAATCTGCTTGTCATATTCCAAGTTTCTAACCGCATCTCTATCCAGCTGCTTGTTTTTATCATCTACTCTTAAGAAGATTTGCTCGTTATCCTTCCTCTTAAAAATCCTCTCTATATCTTGGTCCACATGATACAAAAAAATGAGTTTTCCCTCAATATTAACCTCTTCCAGTTTTATGTTTCCATGAGGTTCAATGAAGTCAATGAAGAGATTTCTATAATCACTAATCCTTTCACCTAAACAATTTAGATCTTGAATTTCTCCATCATTTGAAACGCCAAAAGCTAAAACACCGCCATCTGCATTTAGCATCCCAATGAGTTCATTGGCTATTTTGGTGGGGCTTATCTCTTTTTCACCCAAGCCTTTTCGCTCAAAGTATTGATTTTCTCTCTTATTTTTTAGAAAATCCAAAGTGATTTGAGTATTAATCTTTGATATGACCATGACCTTATCGTATTAATCTGCCATCGGCTTAATCATTCTTTCAATAAACGCGATTTCCTCATCTGTCAATTTGTACTTTTTGTAAAGCTGTTGATCAATTTCGGGTATTGTCTTGCTCCAATCAATGTCCGAATCAGAAGTGTAATCTTGTAGTGGTACAAACTTATAAGTTTTTGAGGTTCCATGTTGACTTGACTTTGCTAGACTATGTAGAAACCTTGAAAACCTTGTTGAAAAGTATTTTGAAAGATTATTAGCTGAGCTTTCGTTTAACTTTAGGTCAAATCCTAACATAATATATGTTTCAGTACAAATTGTTCCTGGTAACCCTACGAAAGTATTTAAATTATCATCATTCAACTCGGTTCCAATATTGTTTGCGTATGGTGTGAACACTTTAAAACAATTTACTAAATCATCTTTAAGGTTAAATTTTTCTTTTTCGATATATCCTATTTTTCTGCCTTTTCCATAGCATATAACAGGATCTTTCAAACCTTGTTTTGTTTCTTTGAATTCTTTACTGTTTATAAATGATCCACTTAGACCAAATGGTTTTCTTGAAGAAACGTGCTTCTCAAATGATTTGAAACCAGTATCACTTTTTATTTTTTCAAAAATTTGAAGTGCGATCTCATGTCTGATAAAAATGTCGCTATCACCACTTTTCAATGAGCGCATCACTGATATCGGTTCTTCATTTTCTTTATGCGTAACAACCTTGGTTAGTCTTACGTTATTGTCATATGATTCATCCCATAAAAAATAGCAAATTCCACCTCTGATATTTGTTTTGGGGAATATCTGTTCTGGATTTAAATAATCGTGAAGCAATGCAATTCGTTCATCTCCAAGCATCGATTCTCTAAAATCATCCAATCCTTTTCCTCCAGAATACCATCTTGTTGGCATAATCATTGAAATATATTTTGGGCCAACCATTTTGGCAATATTTACAAATTGGTTGTATATGGGCTTTGCACTAGCCTGTGCACCACCATCCATTTCCATATATGGTGGATTTCCTACTATAGCATTAAATTTCATGTTGTTATCATTATTTGCTTTCCAATATGAGTTCCCTTTTTTAATTTTTGCGACAAATTTCTGAGGGCGTAGAGTAATTTGACGAATCAAATCTTCAAAATAGTGTGTATTAATATTTGATGAGTGAAATCCTAGTAAAGTTCGTTTAGTGATACTTTTTGCCATAGGAGTTTTACACAAAACAAATATGTTTTCTTTCACGGTTTTATTCCAGAGTGCCTTTTGTTGCACTATAGTCAATGTCTCAAGTTCATTGTTTGGATACTTTTCTTTTACACGATTTCGAAAAATACTGTATGACACATACAATGGATAAAGACCCGATTTAGAGTTGATTTCCAGTACATGACTTTGTGGCGAAAACACATCTTCTGTCACCTCCCCATGAGATACAAATACAGGTTGTGCAATTGTTTTTTCCCGCTTTTCATCTAAAAACACATAGCCACCCAAACAATCACCTAGGTGCATATTCACCACTCTCCAAGGAGTTAACACAGTTTCTTTGTCAGGATTGCGGAAACTGGCAAATATTGAAGTGATGCGCTCAATGCGCTCTTCTATGGTCAGATGGTCTGCAGCCCTTGCTAATGCTCTGATGCGTTTACCTGCTGCTCTGAATACATCAGGTTCATAGTATTTCTTGAATTTTAAAAATGTCTCCTTTGTTACACCTTTAGGCATAAACTCTTCCCATGATTGGTCATCAACCAATTCTGTAAAGTTGTCAATTGATATCTCTTCTTCCTCGTTGCTTACGTCTGCACCATAAATCAATAAAGGCATGCGGATGGAAATACCACGAAGAATAGACACTGCACTGTCACGGTTTTTCTTTTTTTCAAATTTCTTCGCTAGAAGTTGTTTCTCATCTTCTGTTAATTCCTCTTTTTTCTTCTTTTTAGCTGCTTCCAGTTGTGCATATTCTTCATCAGTAAAGCCCTGTTTGTTTACATCGATATCACCACTTTTCGGCATGGCCTTGGTGCTTCCAATGATCTTTTTAAGTCCTTCAAATTCTTCCAGGTCTATAGATTCTAGTTTCATCAGTTGGTCATTGTTGTACAAGTAACCATCCTCAAAACCATTTCTTACAACACGTTCTACATAAACCTTTTTGAGTTGCTCGAGCATACCGTTTACATCATAGCTTTTCATTATTGAGCCATGAATTGCAATTATGGGGCAGAAGTTAAGAAACTCCCCCATTATTTTGCGGTCTTCACCTGACGTTTTTCCTGCCTTGGCCGATATCTTTGCTGTCTCAGCAATTACTTTTAAAGTGCGGTCGGGGGCAAAGTCGAATACAAAACATTCTTCCTTCACCTTCCCGTTGATGGTTGCAGGTGTTTGAACTCTGAAAATGGTTTGCATATAACCAGACGCAGAGGTGTTGTGTGAGCCCGATAGCATAAATACTGCTGTCCAGGCTTTTACCGATACGCCTGTTGTCAATCTACCACATGACAGGGTAATGGTATATGTTTCATGCGGTTTGTCTGAAATAGCTTTTTCAACTTTTTGGAGTGCCTCTTCTTTAGATTCCTCTTCGTCACCATCACCTGCCGCATTCACTACATCAAATTGTCCAAACACGGGATGTGACTTCAGTATTTTGCTTAAAGCTTTAGCTTCTTTTACTCCAGGTACCATCCAAAGTGAGTGTCGAAAATTATCCCGGTATTCTTCTGTAGAGTAGGGATAATTGCTTTCTTCATCTTCTTTGCAAATGAGATTTAAAAAGGAACGGACATCTTTTTCATGCAAAAAACTACCGGTTTCATTTACTCTGAAAAATTCTCGGAAATTAAAAGCTACTTCCTCGTCTTTGTAATCGCGAAATATTTTACCAAGATCGTATGTGAAGATATTGAGTTTGGGAAGGGACGCATACGGATTTGGATCTCCAAAGTGGATTTTATCCCATTCCGTTTTCGCCTTTTGTTCCATCACATAATCCCAAGTATAGATTTCATCTTCTTCATAATTGTCCAATAGATTGAATGGTGTGCCGGAAAGATGAAGTACTTTGGTGTTCCCTTTTTGCAATTCTTGAAGTACATTCTTTCCTAGCTCTGTTTGAGTGCCTTCATGTGCTTCGTCAACAATGATAAAATCCCATTGTGTGCCAAAGATTTCATCATTCTTATTGAAGTTTCCTCCTACTAATTCTGACCCTCTTAGGTCTTGCATAGAAGCAAAGTAGATGTATTTAGTACCCTTCGTTTTGTTTTCTTTTTCTAACGTGTCAAATTGGTTGCCGTTGCTTTTTGAGCCGTAGGCATATTGCGGTTCATTATAAAAGACTTTCCCGAAATCTTCAAACCAACCTTTGTCAACAACGGGCCTGTGCGTTAAAATCAGTGTTCTCGAAAATTCTTGCTCTTTTACTACTTGAAGAGCTGAGAGTGTTTTTCCAAAACGCATTTTTGCAAACCAAAGCATTTCATTCCCCTTTTTGAATTGCTTCTTGGTTTTTTCTATGGCTTCTATTTGCTCAGGCCTGAAAATTATTGGGTTTTGTGTTTCGGTAATTTTGCTTGCATCTATCGAGTCTTTACCTTCTTTGACAGCTGAAATTGCATTTTTTACAGTTTCAAGGTCGGTGATGAACCATTCGTTTGCTTTATTCTTGGTGTCAAAAATCTTCCTCTTAATTCCTGAACGAATCAATACATTATGTACCTCTTTGTCGGAAAATCCTTTGATAATACCTCTCTCGGCGTAAATGGCAACTTCCGTGTATAACAGGTCATAGGAAATTCCGGCTGTTTGAGTGTATTGATCAATTCGTTTCTTAGCAGCTTTGTTCAGTGCTTTGCTATTTGGTTCGAGACCCCAAATATTTTCATTGTCTGATGTTGCTTCTCCAACTTTCAAACAGCCTTTGTGTGCATCATCATTGATACGAAATACATAGATTAACTTAAGCTTTAAAGATGATGTGAATTTCATTATTTCTTACTCTTTAATAGGTCAACAAACTTAATCTTCCTCCCTGACTTACCAGTTGTTAAGTCCTTTTTTGTCCAGTCTTTTATTAAACAATATTTCCCATTATGCCTGAAAATATTATTATCCATGCATCCTTTGCAAAAGGTGTTTTCTGTTTTAACATTTCCAAATAGATCAACTTCAGATATTGTGATGCCACCGCAAGAGTCCGGAATCACACCTCTTAATCCATCCATTTGCCAGACGTTCCATGAGATTATATATGCGATATAGCAAAGAGATTTTATTAGTGGCTCTTTCCCGAATTTTACAATATAATTCTCAATGAATGTAACAAGCATTGCCTCACGTGCAAGAAGTAAGCTGTCTCCTTGCCATTCAAATGCATAGGTGTTTTTATATGCGATTTGTGCTGCTTTGAGCCATTCTCCGCTGGTATCCACATTTTCGCTAATTACTCTTAGCTTTCTGTCCAATATCCCTATTCTGTTTTCAACTGCGATAAACTCACCTGTGGTGCTATCATACCTGCTCGTTATATAGGGTGCTTCGCCACATGCCATCTCTAAACGGGTGTCCCGCACATAATCTTCCCAGGTTTTTCCCTTTGGAAAAAGGATTTTTTCTCTTTTTACTTCCCACTTGTAGGTTCCATTGTCTTGTGGAATTTCAGTATTAAAAACATCATTCCTTCCAAACCAAGCATGATCTATTAAATTGTTCTGTGCATTACAAATCCAAGAAGGGGTAAACACTTCTGCCATCTCTTTAGACCTCGATTGTTGCAAAAATTTGTCTTTCTGAACTCTTGGCATTATGATATTCCCATTTTCTGCCGTGATTAGTTCAGGCAATATTTGAGAGTTAAAATTGTATTCTTTGCCTAAATACCTATAGTTGTTTGTTGCCCAGAATATATTTTTTTGTGTTGTATGATCACGAAGTAAGATTTTTAGAACTTCAGGATACTGCTCTAAAATCTCGTTTTCTAATATGTCTATACCTATTCTCACTCAATTTTTTCTTTACTACTAGATCTTAAAGGCTCTTTCTCATAATTTACAATTATGGTAGCTATCTCAAAAATACTTCTGTCGTACATTTCATAATAACTAATCCAAGCAACGAATTTACGAAATCTTAGTAATGTCTGCAACTTCTTTAAGCTGTTGACTAGCTTTAGATAGCTTTGCTTGTACAGAATCCATTCGTTTTTCATTTACATCATTATTTCTGTAAGCTACTTTAGCTTCAATATCAAGAGCAACGTGCTTCATTACTTTTTCTGTATAGACTCTTATATCAATGGGTCGAGGGTTCGAGCCCCTCCGGGGTCACTTCATTATCAAGCACTTATCGATTCAGTTCGGTAGGTGCTTTTTCTTTTGGTCGAGCTCCGGTCTGGAATAAAGTTGATTACCGGGAATATCTTTACCACTCCCATTTCGCTCTTTTTTTCATTTCCTTTTTCATTTTTTTGCGAAATTCTTCTGCCTCTTTCTCTTCTTTCTTCAAGGCTTGCTCGCGGATCTCGTCCTGAGTAAGATCATGACTCTCAAAAATTTCGGCTATTGACACCCACTCTTCGTTGCACAGGATCTGTAGCTCCGGATTAAGCTGGTAATATCCCCTACTGATTCGTTTAAAGATTTTTTTGTTGTATGGACTCTGGCTGTCAATTTCGTGCTTTGCCAGGAGTGATCCTAAATATACCCGTTTTTTACGGTAGGCAGGCATTACCGCCTCGGAGAAGTGCTGAAGATTCCCGAGCAGGTCACCTACTCTCACACCCATCGCCTCACGATATTGTTTTGTCTGAAGAATCATCGATTGAACAGCAATAAAGAGGTTGATCAGCAGGTACTCGATCTTATGCGAATCAATTTTGATTAACTGTTCGTCTACCCGTATTTTCATCGAATCGGAAAGCAGGAGTGGGTATATTTTCCCTAACTTGTTTTTCGCATAGTCAGGCAGCAAAAAGGCTTGTTGCAGCGCGATCTGGATAGGTGTTTTGCGGAACGTATCCGGCAGGTTAGGATTGGCGCCGTTGCTGAGCAGTGTTCGGGTGATATTTACAGCGCCTGCATAGGCGGCTGCATGCAAAGGGGTAAAATTGTATTCATCCCGGTAATCGATCCCGTACTTGTTGAGTAAAGGAACGATCGTTTTCACATTGTCTTCCTTATAATGCTGATAGTATTTTCTAAACAAGGAAGTCCGTTCGGATTCGTAGCGCTCGGCCCGTTTGTATTTTAATTCGGCAAGCTGGTCAATCACAAGCAACTGGTTATGCAGGAGGGCAAAATCGAAAAGTTTGTCCTTCGCTTTCTTGTTAAAGTTATCAGGATTGAGGGCTTCTTTTTTGACCGTCTGGTAACGTTCCAGCGTCATCGGTTCCCAATTCGGCTTTTCCGTAACCAGGATGTTTTTACGGATAGCCTCCGCCTGTTCGGCTTTACCCTGCATCTCGAGCCGCCGCGCTTCCCGCTTCCAGTCGTCGGCCGACGATATCTCCTCCTTGATATCCCCTGAGACATTATCCTCAGAAATCTCCAGCAACCGGATCAGCTTGTGACCTCTTGTCTGCTCTACGATATACACATTTTTTACAGCACGTGTAACGGCCACATAGAGCGAGTTGATATAAAATTTGTAAATATCGAGCGATTTATCCGTCTTGTCCTTTCCCCGGGCATAAGCCAGTTCATCAACCAGCAGATCGTCCGGAGTGACTCCTTCACATACGGCGTTGTACTCGGCCGTATTGTCTGAAATGAAGTTGTACAGGATGATATTTTCATATTCAAGTCCCTTCGATTCCTGTACCGAAAATAAGAGCGGTGACTGAAACAGGGTTCTTGCCTTTGCTTTGTCTTCATTTCGCAGCACCAGCACAGCATAGTTGACCGAGAGACGCGTCTTTCGTCCCAGGTCGGCAATGGCATTCCCTTTATTTCCAACGAAAACGACTTCCCCTGTTGTTTCCGCAACGGTACTGACCAGGTAATTACTTTCCTTGTCGATGGATCCAAAACGGGCATGCTTGATTTTCAGCAACCGGTTGGCCAGGTTCGATACGGTCTGGCTGTTGCGGTAATTGGCACGTAATATTTTTATTTCATCCCCTTTCAGGTCACTTTGGTAAAACATGCTTTTAAGATGTGACCAGGAAAAGAAATTGGGATGCACGACCTGGTTCGAATCGCCGCAAAGAATAAAATTGGCCGGGTTCTTCAGCGACTTCAGGATGATATGCAGCTGGATGTTTGTAAAATCCTGTACCTCATCCACCACGATAAAATCATAAACCGGGGAGCAGTAGGGCAGCCACTGGTGCGTCAGGATGTTGATGTCGTAATGGCCGTTCTCTTTCAGATAATTCAGATATTTTTCAAACAGGTTATAAACTGTTTCCCGTTCGTTAGCCAGAAAGATGGATTGTTTTACACCCAAAGCCAGGTAATCTTCGCGCGATAAATATTCCTTCGTAATATCATAACCGGTGATCACACCCCTGAATTCCTCGAAAGTTTTATGGGCGTCTTTCAGTTTAGCGGCTTGCTGGTGTCTGGAGAACCAGGCTTCGAATGTCCTGAAATCGAGTTCTTTTCCCTCGGGTATCCGCAGGGTTTCGATAAATTCCCGGTAAGAGAGAAAATCGATCTCCAGCTTGTCGTTATCATAATTGTGGGAATAGAACAGCCGCGCCGCATTCTCGGCAAGGTAAGGGGAAAGAGTGATATACAACACCCTGCCGGTAAGCGATTTAATCTTTTCGAGCGTCAGGGCCGTTTTGCCGCTTCCTGCCGAGCCAATAATAATTTGGGGCAATGGCAGCGAAAGTATTTCATCCTGGTTATCGTCGAATGACAATACTTTATCGAGCAGATGAAAATGACGGTACCGATGGTTTACATAGGTGAGCGGCAGGTAATCATTGGCAGGTATTTCCTGGTGATTGCTGACCGGAACCAGTCTGGATTCGTCTATTTCACTTCCGCGTAGGAAACGGGACTTGTCGTATTCGTGATGAAAAATGATCTCATAGACCAACAAACAGGTTTGATTGTTATAACGGCCGAATTTGAACAGCAGGCGGTTTTCATAATCCAGCTTGGCACGGTAGTAATCGGTTCCCGTCATTTTTTTTACTTCTGCTGAAGCAAAATCACCCCGCGAAAGTTGTTCCAGCACTTTATCAAATTGTTTGCGGATCTTCCCGGGTTCCAGATCGTTATAAATGTAAATATCGAACATGCGAACATTATTAGAATCAGTAGATAGGCTTCAGTAGACACGCTTTCTGATTCATATAAACCCTGATTCATATAAACCCAACATATCCCGAATAAAAGTTGCATGTGCCAGGTAAAGTGTTTAATTTTAGATTATTAAGTAAAAAATACCATTCATCTGGCACATGCAGGACAAAAATACATAAAAGTTTTTACAAACAAAAAACATCATCACCAAAGAGAAAAAGTTACATTTGCTGCAATAATAAAATTAGCTAAATAACATTGGATACGCTATAATATATGTGTTTCACCATTTCAGTTGAGAAAAAAGCAAAGGAAGCAATCCGGAAATATTTGAATGCCAATGAAGGCGTACAGAGTGAAATTGACTTTGACGACGATTATTTCCTTGTATCGGGTTTCGATCACCCAAAATTACCCATCATCAAACAGGGTAAGATTGAACTTTCTGAATGGGGCTTGATACCTTCTTTTGCATACAGCGACGAAATGGCCAGGGATATCCGGGATAAAACACTAAATGCCCGATCCGACACGATCCACGAGAAACGTTCCTACAAATCATCCATCAAAAACCAACGCGCCATTTTGGTTGTGGATGGATTTTTCGAGTGGAAGCACGAAGGCAGCACCAAAATTCCATATTATATCTTTCCAAAAGACAATACGGCTTTCAACATCGGCTGTATTTACAACCGGTGGACCAACAAGCTTACCGGAGAGATCGTGGATACTTTCTCTATTATCACCACCGATGCCAATCCATTGATGGAGGTAATCCACAATACCAAGAAAAGAATGCCCCTGATCCTTTCAAAATCGAATATCAACGTATGGATCAATCCTGAGACTGATATGAATGTGATAAATAGGTTGATGAAGCCTTTCCCTGAAAAAGAGATGGATGCTTACCAGATTTCCAGGAACGCGGGTAATCCGGGCATCAATCGTAATTACCCGGGCATCAAAGATCGGGTAGATAACGGGTAGATAATCCGAATTATTCTTTCACTTCTCTCCGGTCACAGATGCCGTTGTTGTTGGCATCGATAAAATTGGCTTGCCGTCCCAGTCCGTTGCGAAGGCCGGTACCTCTTCCGGGACCGCGTCCCTGTCCCATTGTTCCGTTTTCATAATGGTCGCAAATGCCGTTCTTATCGGCATCCACAAAGTTCCTGCCTCCACCGCGACCGTTTCGCATGCCGTAGCTCTGTCCTCTGCTTCGTCCGCTGCCATCAAGCAATCTTCCTTTGCCGGTGGCATTCGGGTTTCCTGGTGTACCCTTCTCGAAATTGTCACAAATGCCGTCGTTGTCGTTGTCCACAAACGCAGGCCCTCTCTGAGAGGTGGTTGTCACCTGTTTGTTGTCCTGATTCTGATCCTGATTCTGGTTCTGTGCTGTGACCAGACCGGCAGAGAGTATCACTGCCAATGCTGAAATAAAGATTTTTGTTTTCATTTTTTTTTGAATTTAACCGGTTTGTTATTTTAATTCATTCTCGTCGTTTTGTCCATTTTATTCATTTATCTCATTTCCCGTACAATTCTCACACTTTTCACGCTTCGCATTTTCTCACTCCTCATATTCTTACTCCTCCTTTCTTCACCTCACTTACCTTACCCGTTTTGCGCACTGCATTCTCTTTTTTCCCAATGTTGAAGTATTGGAACAATTGCCCTGCGGAACTGATTTTCGCACCTGTCATTCCCCTCTTCACCCTTGGCCGTAGCGGTGTCTGCTCCCCTGGCCGGTGCTGTCGTTCCATTGATAGCCTCTGCCCCTGTTCACGGTACCGTCACGGAAGAGCGGGAGGAAAGCCTGTTGCAGCTGCTCGCACTGTGTGGAGTCGCAGACTGTTTTCAGCTGGAGATAAAAGGCATTGGTGATCTTTTTCAGTTCGGCATGGTGGCTTCCCACCTGTTCCGAAAGCTCGTTCAGCCGGATTGTGTCGGGTGTGGGACTGTTCAGCTCCGTGAACATCTCGTTCTTCAGCGAGTCCATCTCGAAGATCAGATCGTTCGCCCTATATTGAAAGGAGCGATGTGCCTCCCTGAAAAGAGCCATTTGGGCATCATCAAAGCCGAGTGTCTGTCTGAAGAACCTCCCGGTGAGCGGATTTTGCCGGTTCTCATCGAGTATGATGGCAATGTTGTCGCTGCTGCTCTCCCGGTTCCGGAAGAGAATGGTGCCGATGGTTGTCAGATTCAGCACCACCAGCAGAGCGATGGCCCACCAGAGTATTTTATTTCCCCTATTCATTACTGTAAAGGTAATATTGCAGGTTCTCCATCTGAGCATCGTTGATATTCAGTACGATATCCGGTGTCCCGTTCTCCACATAACTGTTTCCCAGGGATACCCCCAGAAAAATGGCAGCGGCAAAGCCGGCTGCAAGAGCTATGGTTTGCCAGAGCGGTGTTTTGCTTCTTGCCTGCTTCAAACCTTCTATTTTCGCCATGACCCTGGTGGAGAGGTACGGATTGGGGAACGTCTCCTTTTCACGCCGGATAAGCTCCTCTATATGGATTTCTGTTTTCATTGCGATCGATTGGATTTATTGTTTTGGAACTGCTTAATATATCATGATTTACCTTTGTGATTTTATAAGCTTGCCTGTTTCTTTTTATTTGCTCTTTTAATGATTAGACAATCATTCCGCCGTTTTCCTACGGGGTAGTCAATTTTTTTTTCAGATTCTCTTTGGCTCTTTGCAGAAGCTGCTCCACGGCCCCCTCTGATCGGTTCATCACCGCTGCGATCTTTTTCTGGGGCAGCTCCTCGTAACGGCTCAGGATAAAGGCCATGCGCTGTTTGTCCGGGAGGGAGTCAATCGCCATTCTGATCCGTCTGTCACGTTCCGCGCTCTCCAGCTTTTCCAGCGGGGTCTTTTCTTCGCTGTGGAGGGAGAAGATGGTTTGCAGGGATTGTTGGAACCGGATTTTTCTGTTCCTGTGGAGAAAGTTGAGACTCATATTGATGGTGATCCGGTAGAGCCAGGTGGAAAATTCCGATTCGTGCTGAAAGGAGGAGAGCGACTGGTAAACCCTGACAAAGATATCCTGGGTAACCTCTTCCGCATCTTCTTTTGTGTGGACAAAGCCCAGTACGGTGCGGAATACCTGCAGCTGGTACTTTTCCATCAGGTTTTTAAAGGCAGCATGGTTGCCTGATACAATTTCCCTTATCAGTTGTTCGTCCGACATTCAGCGCTGTTTACAATTCACTGTGATTTTAGACAGCAAAAAAACTTCTTTCCTACGGTATTGACAAGATAATTTTTACAGACTTTTTCTTTATCGTATATCTTAAGGAAGCCTGTTGTTACAATATAGCATTTATGGAGACAGACGATTCCGTCGCCTTCTCAATTTCAACGGCGAGCCTGTGTTACAATATAACAAAGGCATATTTTATGGTGGATTATTCCTCCTTCCCGGAATGAAATTGTGAGCTGTCAAAAACTCTCCAACCACTTGTCCAGTTCTGCCATAAACTGATGATGATAGGGGAATGATGTGCGGTTCCCGAATCCGTGTCCACCTTCAGGATAGAGCAGCAGTGTGACCGGGATATTATTCCGTATCAATGCCTCTGCATAACGGAACCCGTTTGCGGGCGGCACTGTCTTATCGTCTGCAGCGAAGATAATAAAAGCCCCGGGAGTATCTTTGTTTATCTGCAATTCATTTGAATAGCGCGTAATTTGCTCCGGCGAAGGTTGCTCACCAAGCAGGTTCTTACGGGAGCCTCCGTGTGTGTACGATGCATCCATGGTGATCACGGGATACAGCAATATCTGAAAGGAAGGCCCTTCATCCCCGGTTGCATGGGTTGCATAGGTGGAAGCCAGATGTCCCCCGGCTGAAGATCCCATAATACCGATATCCTCCGGATCAATATGCCACGATGATGCATGTTGTCTGACAAGCCCGAAGGCTGCTTTCACATCAGCAAAAGGAATATCCGGATCACCTGCGGGCATCCGGTATTTCAGTACGCCATATGCGATCCCTTTTCCCAAAAAGTAAGGTGCCCAGTCGAACCCCTCATGGAAAACCGCAAGATTTTGATACCCACCGCCGGGCAAGGCAATCACCATGCGTCCTGTCGCCTTCTCTTTTTCGGGGAGATACACCCGCAACGAAGGAGCTCTCATCCCTCTGGCAGTGTCGCTTTCCAGGGAGGGCACCGTATCTCCGGTGCTTAGGTAATAGTCCGTGTAGCAATACGGAATCTCAACGTTGTCAGCCTGTTGTGCACCAGCTGTTACAGCGACACAGCATACGAAAAATAATGCAATCGAAAGGTGTTTCATTTTTTTAGTTATTAAATTTATCTCCCGTATCATGGAAAATTGCACAAAAATAACACCATTTGGGGACATGGACAGGGTTGCCTGGGACAAAAAAGGATTGGCCATTTATGCCGGTTTCTGCATCGATTTGATCTTCGCGAAATAGAGACCAAACGAACGATAGAGGAAGTGGGTCCACTTGCCAAAGGGCACGATGATCAGCGCCCATTGTGCCAGTACTGTCAGGTGAATGATGTACATCCAGAGATTGTTTTCGAGGAGCTGAAGGTCGATGAAGAGGCGCACCGCAAAGGCGGTCAGCCCCATCAGCAGCAGCCAGATCACGAAGAGCCAGTCGGAGGGCTGCGAGAACGTGTTCAGCGCTTTGTTCTTCTTTATTCTGTCCGAGACAAAATGGGTGGTGACGACGAAAATCAGGAAGCTTTCCACATACCCGAGTACAATGATAAAAAGGCTCCCGGTACCGAACCAGTTGAGGAAGACGGTGGTGAAGAGAAGTGACAGGTAGGAGAGAACCAGCACAAAGTGCTCCAGCCAGCGGAAGTTGTCCTTATTGTCGCAATCTTTGGCCCTTTTCTGGGTGAACATATGCACAAACAGTTCGGACAGCGCGGTAAAGTAATGCTTCAGCGGTGCCTTCACTCCGTTCTTCACGATGGTGAAATACCACATCCGCAGCAGGTTGGGGATGAAGATCGCCACAAAGACGGCGCCGATGGCCAGCATCTCGAAGCGGTGTCCCGTATGAAGCATTGTTTCGGCATCAAAACCAGTGGAGCGGGCAAAGAGGAAGACACCGGCGGCTACCAACAGCAGCGCTGCGATGGTGAACATCAGCGACCGGTAGAGCAGTCCCGAGAGTCCGGTCCAGTCGTATTGTGCGGTGAGCCAGCGTCGCAGTGTCATCATCAGCTCGCCGGGATTTGCCTGGCGCGGACACTCCTGGGAGCACTCACCACAGTAGTAGCACTCCCATGGTTTCAGTGATGACCTGAGTTCATCTTCCAGTCCCAGTGTGGTGTAGCGTATCATCTCCCGCGGAAATGAACTGTCGTTGGTAGACAGAGCGCAGGTAGCCGTACAATTTCCGCAGTTAAAACATGCGTTGAAGTCACCTACGCCGTATTTGGTCAGCTCTGTAGCAAATTCAGGATTTACTTTTGCCATCTTATTTAAATTTGTAATAATAATACGCTTCTTTTTCGTTTGTGCCGGCTGGCGATACCACACCATATTTATTCATCGTCATCAGATGCCAGGTAACCATTTCGGGATCCATGTTCAGTGCATCCACCACTTCGGGAATCGTTTTCTGCTCTGTACCGATGGTGGCAAGGATATCTTTCCATATCTGCGGATATTCTTTCATGTGTGCTGCCACGAACTCTTCTTTTTCTTCGGTAACGGCGGAACCTTCCTCTGTCCTGATATCCACTTTCACAGCAAAACCATCGATCATCGCCTCTATCTCGTGATCGGTATATTTTGCCACTTCAATCGCGTTCACCGGACAGACCGGCGCACAGATGCCACAACCCGTGCAAACACCCTTATTCACGCCGGCAATCTGTTTCCCGGCTTCGGTGACGGTCTCCCTGATTGCCGTGTAATCGCACACTTCGGCACATTTGCCGCACCAGGTACAGGCATCGGCGTCCACGCGTGCCACCACGGGGTCGCCCATCACCGTACCGCTTTTCAGCAGCGCCGTGATCTTGGAGGCTCCTGCCAGCGATGACTGCACCGATTCGCTCACATTCTTCGGACCCTGACAGGTCCCCCCGATATAGACCCCCTTGATCACCGTTTCCACCGGCTTCAGTTTCGGGTGTATTTCGTTGAAGAACTTATCATTGCCAATCGGAATTTTAAACAGCCCGGAGATGTGCGGCGCATCGGCCCGTGCCACCATGCCGGTGACGAGTACGACCAGATCGGGCGTGATTTCCATCTCCTTCTTGCCCGTGAGATAGTCTTTCACTTTCAATGAGATGGCATTCCCGCTCATTTCCACGGTGGGCATCTCCTTTTCTTCGTATTTGAAAAACAAGTCACCCTGTTTCGATGCCCGTTCATACAGGATCTCCTGTTTGCCATAGGTGCGGATATCGCGGTAGAGATGGTAATTCTGGATTTTTCCGTATTTCTCCTTCAGCTGCAAGGCCGTGTAAATGGTCGATGTGCAGCAATGGCGGGAGCAGTATTTGTTTTCGCCTTTTTTCTGGCGACTGCCCACGCAGTAGATAAACGCCACGCTTTTGATTTCTTTTCCGTTGTAAATCAGCTTCTCCGGCGACAATTCCATCAACCGGTTCAACTGGGGAAGGGTGATCACGTTCGGGATATGCTTGTAGCCGAATTCCCCCTCTTTGGGTTCGTAGTTGTCAAACCCGGTGGTTACAAGCACCGACCCGGCCAGCAGGGCAATGGTTTCCTCCTGCTCATTTGGATTGATGACCGCTTTGTATTTTTCCAGAAAATCGGGGTGATCCCTGAGGGCCTCCAGGTCCACGACCGGCACATCGGGCAAGGCTTCGGGATAATTTTTATAGATCGCTTTTCTCGTTGTGAGGCCTTCATTAAACGCATCCTTTACCGTTACCTGACAATCATCCATCGCCCTTTTCACGGTCTGCTTGTCGATTTTCCCGTTGATATGGCGTGGTTTCACTTTTATCTCAATATTGAAACTGCCCAGACTGCCCGTTACTTTTTCGACGGTGGCTCCGGTGAAGACAGTGATGTTTTTGTACGTTTTCATCTCTTCGTACAGTTTTTTCACAATCTCCTTGCCGCTTTGTCCCGTCATGAAGAGTTTTTCCTGCTGCGTAATGTGGCCCCCCACAAAGTAATCTTTCTCCACCAGATACACTTCATTGCCGGAGCGTGCCAGATCGATGGCTGCTTTCATGCCCGAAACGCCTGCACCGATCACCATGACTGCTTTTTTTACCTCAATCTCGATGCTGTCCAGCGCCTCGGAATAGGCGACACGGTTGATGCCGGCGCGGATTAATCCGGCGGCTTTCACCGTCGCCTCACGCGGGCGGTCGCTGTGGGGCCAGGAACATTGCTCGCGAATATTTACCTGCACATAGTTGTTCGGGTTCAGTCCGGCCCGTGCGGCCACCGCCCTGAACGTGTGCAGGTGCAGCTTCGGCGAGCAGGATGCCACCACGATCGCATCCAGGTTGTACTGCTGGATGTCTTTCACCATCGCTTTCTGGTTGGAGTCGGCACAGGCGAACATGACATCCTTCGAGACGACTACCCCGTCTTCCTTGTGGAACATGTTACTCAGTTCTTCCACATCCACATAATCGGAAATATTTCCGCCGCAATGGCAAATATATACCCCTATTCTTTGTCTCATTGTCGTTTTGCTTAATGTTGTAAGATGGATTGACTCTTCGCGGAGTGATGCATCACTTTGAATTGATCCTTTTTATCATCCAACAGTGTCTCTTTTCGGTTCAGGTATCCGGCAACTTCCGATGCGGCGCAACCTGCCGACAAGATTGAATCCGGAATGTCTTTCGGTCCCGCTGCGGCGCCTGCCACAAACACGCCCTCGATGCTCGTCAACGCGGGACTCACCAGTTCGTCCGTTTGCTTGACGAAACTGAAATCATCCAGCTCCAGAATTTCTCCCCGGAACATCTCCGGTACCTCTTTATTTGGCACCACCCCCACGGACAGTACAACCAGATCGTGCCGGGCTTCTTTCACGACACCTTTGGTCACATCTTCGTACCGCACGATTAAATCGCCTTTGCCATCTTCCGTTTCACGGATTTTCGCTACTTTCCCTTTCACGAAGTTCGTGCCCATCCCTTTTGTTTGCTGGAAGAACTCCTCATAACCCTTGCCGAATGCACGAATATCCATATAATAAATGGTGATATCCGCCATCGGCAGCGCACCCATCAGGAGCTGCGCCTGCTTGATGGAATACATGCAGCAGATCTGGGAACAGATGGGGTTGTTGCTGCAATCAGTACCACAGCCGCCGCTTTCGATGGCCGAATCGCGCGAGCCCGTGCAGAGGATGTAAGCGATGTTGTCGGGTACCTTTCCGTCGCCCGGACGAAGCACATTGTTAAAGGGACGGGTAGGGGCGATCAGCCGGTCCATCTGCATGGCATCAATCACGTTGGCGTATTGTGCATACCCGTAATTGGGTTTGGCCGATGGCGGGAACAGCTTGTAACCCGTGGTGATGACCACCGATTTAGCTGTAACCTCCTGCGTTTTCGTTTTTTGGGAAAAATCGATTGCGTTGGCGGGACAAATGTTCACGCACTGGTGACACTCACGGCAGTTGCTACAATCCAGGCAGCGCTGCGTGCTCGCCTTCAGTTCCTCTTCGGTGAATGTCTTTTCTACTTCTTCCCAGCTGCGGGCACGTTCTGCCAGGGGCATCACCGCATTCTTCACCTGCGGACGTTTCTCGCCTTTGAATCGGTTCAAAACGATATTTTTGTCGATGGCAGGAAGCTTATCGCCCTCTTCAAAGTCGTCCATATTCAATCCGCGCAACCACTTGTCCATGTAGAACGCCGCTTTCTTTCCCTGTCCGGCAGCTTCTATCAACGTAGTGGCTCCGGTGACGGCATCCCCTCCGGCAAAAATAGATTCTACTGATGTCTGCAGCGTCCTGGCATCGGTGCGGATGGTTCCGTTCCTGTTCAGATCTACCTGTCCGGCAAATGCGGTGGTATCTGCACGCAGCCCGATGGCTTCGATCACATAGTCCACCTCCTCGGTGTATTCAGACCCTTCGATGGGCTCTGCACTGCGGCGTCCGCTGTCGTCTTTCTCCCCCAGCTGCATTTTCGTCAGCCGGATTTGGGTGAGCTGCCCGTTTTCTCCGATGTATCTGACCGGATTGCGAAGCACCCTGATCTCTACACCCTCTTCTTCTGCCTCTTCGATTTCCGGTGCAAAGCAAGGCATCTCTTCACGGCTGCGGCGGTACACTACGATCACTTTTTCGGCACCGAGACGCAGCGAGGTACGTGCAGCGTCGATCGCTGTATTTCCGCCACCGATCACCATCACTTTTTTACCGGTTAAGTTTTCACGCCTGCCAATGTTGGCTTCCCGAAGGAAGGTCAGACAATCCACCACACCCTTCAGGTCAGACCCTTCCGTTCCCGAGGCCATTGCCTTGTGTGTACCGATACCCACGAACACAGCATCAAATCCCTGGTCGTGAAGCGATTTCAGGTCGGTAATTTTTTTATTGACTTCTATGTCAACACCCAGTACGGTGATATTTTGCAAGTCCCTGTCCACCACGTCTTTTGGTGCACGGTATTCGGGCAAGGCCAGGCGCAACATGCCCCCGGCCGCAGGAGCAGCTTCAAAAATTGTCACGGTGTGACCCTTTAGTGCCAGGTGATAGGCGGCAGTCATTCCGGCAGGACCGGAGCCGATCACGGCGACCCTCTTCCCGGTTTTTTCCTTGATCTCCACTGCGGGGGCCTGCGGGTATTTTTCATAATACCAATCGGAGAAATAGCGTTTTATCTTGCGGATGTCTACCGGCTCTTCCACCATGCCGCGGGTACAGGCACTCTGACAAGGGTGGTAGCAGGCACGGCCCAGACTACCGGGAAATGGTATGTCCTCCAGATGAAGCTTCATCGCTTCCTCATACTGTCCGTTGCGGGCCAGCGTGATGTATCCGTACGCTTTGACCCCGCCCGGACATGCATGGATACAGGGTGCCGAGTGTTCCTGACGGTCGATGGTGGCAATGCGCGGGTTTGCCAGGCTGAAGGGGATGTAAGCCACTTTGCGTCCCGCCAGGTTCATGTTGTATTCATCGTTGCGCACCTCGGGGCACACCACTTCACATTCCTGGCATCCCGTGCAGTTTTCCTGAATCACATACCGCGGTTTGGTGGTGACGCTGATATCGAAATTGCCGGCTGCATTTTTGCTGATGCCGTCGATCCCGCTGTTGAGCATCAACGTGATATTGGGGTGACGTGCCGTCTCCGACATCTTGGGCGTGGTGATACACGCGGCACAGTCGAGCGTCGGGAACACCTTGCTCAGCTGAATCATCTTGCCTCCGATGGAAAGTCCTTTCTCCACCAGCAGTACCTTGTGATTCATATCGGCCAGGCTCAATGCGGCTTCCTGTCCTGCAATGCCGCCACCTATCACCAGCGTATCGTAATGATTGTCTTGTTGTTTATTCATAATGTACTATCTGAAATATCGATTTCAACCGCCATTTGGTTTACGCTTCCAGTCCGGCTAAAATTTTACTGAAATTTTCCATGTGGCTGACAAACGGCTCTGCACAAACAGAGCAGAGTGCTGCCATACGGATCCGTTTCGGATTGATGCCTTTTTCTGCCATCAGTTTCTGAGACGCGATGATGATGTCGTTGGTACGCTCCGGACAGCTCGCACTATAGGAGCATTCGTGTCCGTCGGCTGCGATAAACACGCCATCAAATCCTTTTTCAAAGGCACGAAGGATCCAGCGCGGTTTGACGCCCGATGAGCATGGCATGTTGATCACATACACGGAGGGAGAATAATGTATTTTTCTCAATCCGGCCTGGTCAATTCCCGGATCGGAAATCTTATCGGTGGAGAATACCAGGATTCTGGGAGATTTATGGTCGTTCGGCATAGCAAAGAAATGTTTAAAACCTTACTTCGAACCCTGCTGCCGTGCCCGCTTTACAGGGAGCGGCAGCAGGGAGTGAAAGCCGGGTCAGTATAAAATTAATCTTTGACCAGGAACAAACGGCTGAAGCTGTCTTCATCGTAAAAACCAAGATACTCATGCCCCACTTTCTCACACCAGCGCGGGATGTCGTTTTTCGTTCCTTCGTCGGCTGACAAGATTTCCATGATCTCGCCCGATTCAATTTCGCCGATGGCCTTTTTGGCCGCCAATAGCGGACCGGGGCAGGCTGTACCGCGTGCATCTACCGTTAAATTCGATTTCAATGCTTTTAATTCTTCTGTTGTCATCATTGTAAATGTTTGATAATTATTATTTGTATAAGCTATAAGCGGTAAGCTGTAAGTCGTAAGCTATAAGCTGTAAGCTATAAGTCGTAAGCGGTAAGCTGTAAGTTGTAAGCTATAAGTTGTAAGCTTTTAAATAAACCATTGCATGCTGCTCTCGCCGGCATCGGCAACGAAGGTGGTAGCCCCTGCAAAACGAAGATTCGGATAATCAATCATCTCCTCCTTCTTGAATCCCATCAGGTTCATCGACATCTCGCAGACCGTGATTTCTATACCCAGTTCAGCCGCTTGATGAAACATTTCGTCCAGCGACAATACGTTCTGCTGTTTCATCAGCCGTTTGATCATCACCGGTCCCATGCCGCACATATTCATGTTGGAGAGCTTCAGCTTGTTGCGTCCCTTGGGGAGCATCATGCCGAACATCTTCGCGATGAAATTCTTGCCCTTTGCTTTCTTCTTTGGGTCGCGCAGTGCGGAGAGTGACCAGAAAGAGAAGAAGAGCTTCACCTTTGAATCCATCGCTGCGGCTGCCAGTGAGATGATCATTGCCGCCAGAATCCTGTCCATGTCGCCCGAAACGATGGCGATGGAGAGCTGATCCTTCCGTGATCTTTCCAGACGGGTGGTTTTTGCCCTGAGCTTTTCCAACTCTTGCTGGAGTGCTTCCAGGGTGGGGGTGCTTGAATTTTCCATATTTGTCCTGTATAATTTTGTGAATGAATCATGTGCAAATTAAAGAAATAATTCCTCAATATTTTTTTTTCGCCAAGTGCAGATTTTTACTTTATTTTGTGAGATATGTCACATCTTTCTCTATCTTTGCAGGGTTGGCAGGTTAACCGGGTGAATTTCATCGCCTTCATTGGAGATCCGTTTTGAATCTGTTTTTAAAAAGCAGCAGTAATGAAAAATGAGTGTAACGATTGTGTCTGTGTCCTGAGATCATTTGTTCAGATGAAGGATTGCCAGCTGGAGCTGCTGGATGGGAGCCATACGGTGGTTCAATTCAAAAGAGGAGATACCATCATCCGGCAGGGTGTCTTTTCGACCAATGTGATCTTCTTGCGCAAAGGGATGGCCAAGATTCATATTACCGGACCTGCCCGTGAGCAGATTGTGAAGTTGGTGAAAGCGCCCACCTACCTGGGACTCCCCACCACCTTTGGTGACAAGATCAACCAGTATAGCGTCACAGCCGTAACCGAGTCGGATGTCTGCTTCGTCGATATCGGGGCTTTCAAGAAATTGCTGGCAGAGAACAACGACTTTTCTGCCTACATCCTGATGGAGCTCTCCAAGAGTGAACTGGAGGCATACCGGCGGTGTGCCAACCGTACGCAGAAGCAGCTGAGAGGCAACCTGGCCGATGTGCTGCTCGAGTTCTCAGAGCATCTCTTCGAATCAGATCAGTTTACGCTTCCGCTCTCTCAGTCGGATATCGGCAACTGGGTGGATGCGGGCCGGGAGAGCATCAACCGTGCCCTCGCCGAGTTTATCCAGGATGGCATCATTCAGATGCAGGGGAGAGAGGTGAAGATTACCGATAAAAAGATGTTGAAAATGATCAGCCAGAACGGTTAACCGGTCTGGTGTATGTTTGTTTGCCGATGTGGGAGAAATTACCCTTCTGCAAGATGATGTATCTGAGCGTTCATGCGTGTATCCTGCTATAAGAAATAAAATCCCGGGTACTCTGTTTGGGATCACAATAAAAAAGAGGCCACCTCGAACGAGAAGGCCCCTTTTGCGATGGTTAACGTGATATCAGCATTAAGGTAAAAAAGATTGTTTTAGGTTATCGATGCAAATATATGGGACTATTTTGAATAAGCAAAAAAAAAAAACATATTATAAAACATAGTTTTACAATATGTTTTCAGGAATGAGTCTCTCTCTTACTTCCATCATGCTGATCTTAAGAAGTTTTTCAAAAAATAAAAAGAGGATAGAACCTTGATGCTACCCTCTTTTTCTTTTTTTTCTCTGAGAAAATTATTTTCTGATACCCAATTCTTTGATGATTGAGCGATATCTTTCGATATCTTTCTCAATCAGGTAATCAAGTAAACGACGACGTTTACCCACCAAAATTCTCAATGAACGTTCCGTGTTATAATCTTTTTTGTTTGACTTCAGATGCTGAGTCAAATGCGAAATACGGTATGAAAACAATGCTATCTGCGCTTCTGGTGAGCCAGTATCAGTGTTAGACTTCCCGTGTTTGGCAAAGATTTCCTTCTTTTTTGCAGAATCTAAATACATACTTGTTTTGTAATATATTGCTTGTATAAAAATATATGGGATGCAAAGATACGCCTAATATTTTTAAATACAAACCCTTTTCTTTTTTTATTCACTCCTGCGTTTCAATTTGCCACTCAGACGTTTGATTGCATGGCTGATCTCCTGATCCGGTTCGATCACGTTGTAAGCACCCCAGAAGTTGGGATCGAGAAAATGTTCCACTTTCTCTGCAATCACGTCGGTGGAGCGAATCCGTTCATTGCGTGGAAACTTCACCACGTTGTCGTTATATCTGTCAGTGATGGCCATCTCCGAGCCGATGGTGTAACTGGTGGAGAAGAGACCAAAAAAGCGGTTGGTCCACCTGACACGGAACGATACCTCTGTACTGCTATAGTTGAAGTACCATTTCCCATCCTGCTCGGTATAGTCCACCACATAGCTGGCGTTGGTAACTTCCACCCTCATCTTGGAGGGCTTGCGCCTGATAAAGATGCCTGCAGCATCTTTCCGGTTCTCCACATTCATGTTGAACCTCATACGGGCGAAAGCCAGTGTTGCGGCATCCAGGTAGATGGTGCCGCGGAAGAGGATCTCCTCGATCCCCTCGTTGGGTTTGAAAGTGATGATGTAGTGAGGTTTGTTGTTGATGTTAATCAGGCCTTCAATATGAAAGCTATACTCAGCACCCTCTGTACCAAAGACGATCTCCGGATTTTTGGCGATGTCGAGCAACAGGGCATCACTGATCCCTCCCTGGAACTTGAGCAGTACCGTATCGCGTGGGGAGATATCGGTTGCTTTCCGCCCGATGTAGATACGCGCCTGGTCGTTGCTATAGGAGCGGTAAGATGCCTTATACACATCCAGTACCGCCTCTACCAGGGAGATGTAGTTGTTCCCTTTTTTTACCGACTCCCTGTAAAAGGCGATCATCATGTTGGGATCGGTGGGGTAATTTTGCGGGATGCGCTGCAACGCCTCACGAACCAGGTTTCTGCCGTCGCCAGATACCACCAGCACTTCACTCAATTGGATGGGAGAAGGGCTCATCACAAGGTGGTTGTTGGGGTTGTCGATCAGTGTGATGATCGGAATCTTCTTGTTTTGATAACCCAGGTGGCGGATCACAAGTTGTGCGTTACGGGAAGATGCAGGTACACGGATGGAGAAGTATCCATCCTGGTTGGTGATGCTCGATACGCTGACCTCTTCCACCATGATGCTGGCGTTGACCAGTGGCTGATTTGTGTCACTTCCTATAACTCTTCCTTTCAGCAGATAGGTGCTGTCAGCCTGCTGTATGGTCTCGGCCTCCGAGCGCGTAGGGAGTGTGATAAAAAAAGCGAGAAAGAGAAATACCGGTAGTTTCATCCTATTGTTGTTTTTATGTCAGATCATCCAATGCCGCTTTCATATTGCCTTTCGTGGCGAGTAGAGACCCTTAACCGAGAGCAACTGAAACATCCTTACAAAGTAAGCAAAAGGTTGCAATATCACAAATAAACCACTCATTTTTAACTTTGTTACTCTCTTGTTCAACCATTGGTTCGCAGCGACTCCATGCCCGGAAAAATGATGGAAACAGGAACAAATGCCGCAATAATTGTGTAATTTTGTGGAATTCTAAATAAATAATGAGAGACGGTGGTACACAAGTATGATTTTCTGGTAATCGGTTCCGGTATAGCCGGAATGAGTTTTGCCCTGAAGGTAGCCAAAGAGGGCAAAGTGGCAATTGTGGCAAAAAATCCGCTGGAGGATGCCAACACCTATTATGCACAGGGCGGTATTGCCTCCGTGACCAACCCCTGGGATCATTTTGAAAAGCATATAGCTGATACGCTGGATGCCGGTGGAGGGCTCTGCGATCGCAAAGTGGTGGAGAAAGTGGTTCGGGAAGCGCCTGCACAGATCAGGGAGCTGATTAGCTGGGGGGTGGACTTCGACCGTGACGAAACGGGCAACTTCGACCTGCACCGTGAGGGAGGGCATTCCGAAAATCGTATCCTGCATCACAAAGACAGTACCGGAGCCGAGATACAAATAAGCCTGATCGATGCCATCCGGCGTCATCCTCAGATCGATGTCTATGATCACCATTTTGCCATTGAAATTCTTACGCAGCATCATCTGGGGCAGGTGGTCACACACCATACACCGGGGATTGAATGCTATGGGGCTTATATCCTCGATCAACAGACCAATGTGATCGACACCTTCCTCTCACGCGTCACCATGATGGCTACCGGTGGCATCGGCTCTGTATATCAGACCACCACCAATCCACTGGTGGCCACCGGCGACGGGATCGCCATGGTGGCTCGTGCCAAGGGTGAGATCAAAGGGATGGAATTCGTACAGTTTCACCCCACCGCCCTCTATCATCCCGGAGTACGTCCCTCTTTTCTGATTACAGAGGCAATGCGTGGTTATGGCGGCATACTAAAGACCGTCGATGGGAAAGAGTTCATGCAGAAGTATGATGCGCGGAAGGAGCTTGCACCGCGCGACATTGTGGCGCGTGCCATCGACACCGAGATGAAAAAACGGGGGGAAGACCATGTCTATCTGGATGTGACCCACAAGCCGGCGGAGGAGACCAGGGCCCATTTCCCGTCGATCTATCAGAAATGTCTTTCTTATGGCATTGACATCACCCGCGATATGATTCCGGTAGCACCTGCTGCCCATTATCTCTGCGGTGGAATAAAAGTGGACCTGAACGGATGCTCCAGTATCGGTCGGCTCTATGCCAACGGTGAGTGTGCTTGCACCGGTCTTCATGGCGCAAACCGGCTGGCATCCAATTCACTCATCGAAGCGGTGGTCTTTGCCGATGCGGCTGCAAAGCACTCTTTACCGCTCTTCAGGCGATATGAATTCAGGGAGGATGTACCGGCCTGGAATGCTGAAGGTACTACCTTTCCCGAAGAGATGGTGCTCATTACCCAGAGCTACAAGGAGGTGGGGCAACTGATGTCTTCCTATGTGGGGATTGTCCGTTCCGACCTGCGTTTGCACCGTGCCATGGATCGTCTCAATATTCTGTTCCGCGAAACAGAGGATCTTTTCCACCGCTCGGTGGTGTCGCGTGAGATCTGTGAGTTGCGCAACATCATCAAGGTGGGATATTTGGTGATCAAGCAGGCGATGGCGCGAAAGGAGAGCCGGGGGCTCCACTACACGATTGACTATCCTGACCCTGATCCCAATTCGGTGTTATAAATGTTGAAAAGTTGGCAGGTTAGCAAGTCACAGGTGCAGGAACGTGAACCAGGAACCAGGGACCAAGCACGATGAGCGATGAACCAAAAAGAGCTTATCACATACAGCAAAAAAAATCATTTTGAGGAAGACAATCAACATAGACGGAGCACTGATGGACCTCACCATCCCGAAAGTGATGGGGATCCTGAACGTGACGCCGGACTCGTTCTTCTCAGGCAGCAGGAAGCAGACCGAAGAGGAGATCATGCAGCGCTGCCGCCAGATCCTGGAGGAGGGTGGAGCCATGATCGATGTGGGAGCACAGTCCACAGCACCTTCCTCCACCATGCTTACAGCGAAAGAGGAGGCTGACCGACTGATGCCGGCACTGAGGCTGATACGCCGGGAACTGCCCGAAGCCATCCTCTCGGTGGACACCTTTTATGCCGACGTGGCAAAGCAGGCTGTTCAGGAGCATGGCGTGCAGGTCATCAATGATATCTCGGGCGGACAGATCGATGCGCGCATGTTTCAGGTGATGGCGGAGCTGAATGTCCCCTATGTCCTGATGCATATGCGGGGTACTCCGCAGACCATGCAACAGCTGACCTCCTACGATCACTTCATCCAGGATCTGCTCTACTACTTTTCTGAACGAAAGGCTCTCCTCAACAACCTCGGAGTGAATGATGTGATCATTGACCCCGGTTTCGGCTTCAGTAAAACGGTGATGCAAAACTATGAACTGATGGCTTATCTGAAATATTTTCATATCTTTGATGAACCCATACTGGTAGGCATCTCCAGAAAGTCGATGATCTACCGCTTGCTGGGTTGTTCACCGGAGGAGAGCCTCAATGGGACCACAGTGCTCAATACCGTAGCCCTTCTCTCCGGAGCATCCATCCTCCGCGTGCATGATGTGAAAGCAGCGGTGGAGTGTGTGGAGCTTACCAATCAGATCAGACAATTTGATTCTCAACCTGCTCAATAGCTACCCTATGTTCGCACATTTCGGAATAAAAGACTTCATCGATGTCCTGCTGGTGGCCCTGCTCCTTTACTACCTCTTCCGGTTGGTGAAGATATCCGGACTGAGGCCTCTTTTCATCGGTATTCTGGTCTTCATGGTGATCTGGATCCTGGTGTCTCGCGTCTTCAATATGGTGTTGCTGGGCTCCATCCTCGATCAGTTTGTCAGCGTGGGACTCTTCCTGTTGGTGATTCTCTTTCAGGATGAGATCAGGCGCTTCCTGATGTCACTCGGCTCAAGGCGAGGATGGAATTTTATCTCGAAACTATTCACCCCGAACGAACGGCAAAAGAAAGACAATTCACACCTCACGGCGATCGTGCTGGCCTGCATGAACATGTCGAAAACCAATACGGGCGCCCTGATTGCCATACAGGGTGATATACACCTGGGACTCTATGAGCAGACCGGTGAGATTGTGAATGCCGTGGTCTCCTCCCGTCTCATCGAGAACATTTTTTTCAAGAACAGCCCGCTGCACGATGGCGCCATGATTATTGTGGGCAATAAGATCAAGGCCGCAGGTTGTATTCTGCCCATCTCCCAGAACCCCAATATTCCAGCTCACCTGGGACTGAGACATCGTGCTGCACTCGGCCTCTCACAGGAGACCGATGCCAGGGTGATCATCGTCTCTGAGGAGAGCGGTAAGATTTCGTTTGCCTCAAAAGGGCGGCTGAAGATAAACATCTCCCCCGAAGATCTGCAGCAGCTCTTGCTGACTGATGAGTAACAGGGGGTGACCTCCCCGGGAAAAGCCACTGCTCTCCCCGGGGCAAGATGAGATCCCAAAAAATGTATCGAATGATTCTACAAGCACTCTCCATCATCAACTATAAGAATCTCAGACAGGCTGAACTGCAGCTCTCCCCCAAGATCAACTGTTTCATCGGGAACAATGGAATGGGCAAGACCAACCTGTTGGATGCGGTCTATTACCTCTCGTTCTGTAAAAGCTATACCAACCCCATCGACTCACAGATCATCTCTCATGATGCCGATGTATGTATGCTGCAGGGATATTACCTCACGGAGGAGGGAACAGAAGAAGAGATCTACAGTGGCATCCGTCGCAGACAGAGGAAGCAGTTCCGCCGCAACAAGAAAGAGTATGAGCGCCTTTCCGATCACATCGGACTGATACCGTTGGTGATGATCTCACCCGCCGACAATGAGCTGATTACCGGCGCCAGTGAGGAGCGGCGCAAGTTCATGGATATGGCCATCTCACAGTTCGACAGGGAGTACCTTCGTGCCCTGGTGCGCTACAACAAGGCGCTTCAACAGCGTAACATGCTGCTCAAGAGTGAGGAGAGAGCGATCGACCCCGATCTGTTGGAGTTATGGGAGGAGCAGCTGGTGCTGGAAGGCAACTATATCCACCGTGAGCGGAAAGCGTTCATCGATGCCTTTTCTCCCATCTTCAACCAGTTCTATGGGCGCATCAGTTCCTCTCATGAAAATGTCTCATTTGCTTACAATTCACAGCTTAACGAGGATGATTTTCAGGAAAGGATCAGGCACTACAGGCAGCGTGACATCCTGGTGGGGCATACGACCGTGGGCGTCCACCGTGATGAGCTGGAGATGCTGCTGGATGGGTATCCCATCAAGAAAGTAGGGTCGCAGGGGCAAAACAAGACCTTTTTCGTCTCCCTTAAACTGGCCCAGTTCCACTTCCTGTTGCAAAAGGGTCACACCACCCCCATCCTGTTGCTCGATGACATCTTCGACAGGCTCGATGCCGCACGGGTGGAGGAGATTGTGAAGCTGGTCTCAGGACCTGAATTCGGACAAATTTTTCTCTCCGACACCAACCGGGAGTCGCTCGACCGGATTCTGCTGCGTACCGGCAATAACTCCCATATCTATCATGTTGTTGATGGGGAGATCACCCGCATAAATGAGTAGATGCATATGCAGAAGAAAAATGCACAATCCATGTCGGAAGCACTCTCCGACTTTTTTGACAGCAACAGCCCGCTGAAGAGAAAGCTGGCGGAACACCGGGCTGTAAGGGCCTGGTATGAGCTGTTGGGCGAGGGTGTCGCAAACTATACCCGCAATGCCTATTTCAGTCGCGGGGTGCTTTATGTGCAGCTCTCTTCAGCGGTGTTGCGTGCTGAGCTGCTGATGAACAAACAAGGGTTGATTGAGAAGATCAATGCGTATGCGGGGATGAACATTATCCGTGACATCGTATTGAGGTAGCGCGATGTACACTTTTCAGAAGACTGCCGAAACACCCAGGTATGAACTGGAGGGGTGGGGTGAGTTTACCTGTTGCACCAGGTCGTAGTTGAGGGTGATGTGCGATCTCCCGATCCACGACAAGGCTGAAAGTTTCTTTTTTTTACCAAGCCGGATTACTCTGTAGGCGTACCCTCTTCCGGTACCGGTTGTACCGGTATATCTGTCGGAATGGGCAACCCCGGTGTTACATCGGGTGCTGTGGAGGGGTTCAGTGGAGCCGGCTGCTGCACTTCTACCTGCGATTGAGGGCTGTTGTCCTGCGAGGTGGTGAATTTGGCTGTCAGGATGCTCAGCACAATCATGATACCAGCCAGGGTCCAGGTGAGTTTTTCCAGGAAGTCGGTTGTTTTACGTACTCCCATAATCTGGTTAGAAGAGGAGAATCCGCTTGCCAGGCCTCCCCCTTTTGACTTCTGTACCAGTACGACAAGGATCATCAGGATGGCAGCCAGCAGGATGAGGATGGTGATGAAAATATACATATCTCTTATGAATTGTTTTTATTCTTCTCGTTTGCAATTAAATATTCCAGGAAACGAATCTGATCGGCAAAGTAAACACTTTTTTTTGGAAAATTCAAACTTAATCGTCTAATTATTGTGAGCGCCTGTTCATATTTTTGCTGTTTGATGTAGATGCGTGCCAGTGTCTCTGTTAGAAACTCTCCTCCATCCTCTTTTCTGTCGTCCTCCTGCGTTTTTACCCGGGAAGAGTGCTGCGGGGGTGTGAATAGATCATCGGTCGCTGCCCGTTCGATGAAAGCGTCGATAATATCCTGGTGTTGCAAGGAGTGGTTCTCCCTTTCCGATCCCTCATCAACATCTTCAAGTGATTTTGCTCCAAGTGATTCAAGATAGGCAAAATAATCGGTTCCAGCCACATGTTGATGGCTCACCGAAAGCGAACCATCCCTTGAGCCTTTCTCCGGGAGCGTACTGAGAAAGGAGTCCAGAAGTGCTTCGGTACGGTCACCTGTTTGCTTGCCGTTTTCCGTGGGGGGGGTCAGAAATTTGGCATATTGCTCCCTGCGAATCAGATAGAACAGTTGTCTTCTGTCGCTGCAGAGCACGGCTGTCCTTGCCAGCTCTTCCCCGTAACGGTCACTCCCGCTACGGTCCAGCTTCATGGTGTAGAGCAACCGTGAGGTTTGAAAACAGGGATAGTTCTCCACCACTTTTCCCAACTCCTGCTCAGTTGTCTCATTGAGCCTGTCCGGTTCCTCCATCAATCTGTATAGTTCCTCCTTTGTCATGCACTACCAGTTTGCCATGGTTGCGTTGAATATCTGGTCCACGATCTCCTCAATCAGCTCTCCTATCAACTGATCCTGCACACTGTCGAAAACGGTGTTACTGGAGAACGTGCGGTTGGCAGAGATTCGTTCTTCAATCTCGGGGGCATCGGTTTTGTTGTTGCGGAAACGCATCCGTACCGTCATGGTGAGCCTTGTCTCCGATGCAAAGGCATCTTCCTGCACGGCCAGCGGTGTGAGTTCATATCCCACGATCTCTCCTTCTATTTCCATATCGCCATTCTGGTTAACCAGTTGCAAACGGGTGTTGCGGGTGAACATATCCTTCATCTCTTCGTTAAAACGTTGTTCGAGAGGTGGATATACCAGTGGAGCCTGGTTCACGAAGTGGCCGATATAGAGTGTTTTGGTCAGGTCATAGTTGATTGATGCGCTCCTGAGTGAATAGGAGATCCTGCAGGAGCTGGCCATCACTGACAGTATGAGTAAAAACAGGATTTTTTTCATCATCCTTCCAGATTGTATTCTTTGATTTTGCGGTAGAGGGTACGTTCGGAGATCCCCAGGTCGGCAGCTGCCAACTTCCTTTTCCCCTTGTGACGTTCCAGCGCTTTTGCAATCATCTCTTTTTCCACCTCACTGATGGAGAGTGTACTCTCTTCATATTCGGTCTCTTCCTGGATATCAACCCTCTCCTGTTCATCCGGGTCGTTTTTTTTGGACATTTTCTCCAGTTTTACAGGCAAGGAGACATCAGCCTGTTCGTGTCGGATCAATGCGGATGAGTGCATACCGGTGGAGGCATCCGAATCAAATGTCGAGGAGCTCTTGGAAGCTCCTTCCATCAGGTTCTTGACCACCTGTTTCAGGTCTGTAATGTCTTTCTTCATGTCGAAGAGCACCTGGTAAAGGATCTCACGTTCGTTGGCAAAAGAACGCTGCTCTGAGTCACGCTGTTGTGATACTGGCACTGGGAGCATCCCCACCTCATTGTAGGGGAGGTACTTCTGCAGGATGTCGGCGGTGATCACCCGCTCCTGTTCAATGATGGAAATCTGCTCGGTGATGTTCTTCAGCTGACGCACGTTTCCCGGCCAGCGGTAGTTTTTCAGCAACTCCCGTGCATCGTCGGTGAGGGTGATGGGAGGCATCATATATTTCTCTGCACAGTCGCTGCTGAATTTGCGGAACAGGAGGGGGATATCCTCTTTGCGGTCTCGAAGGGGCGGGATGCGAATGGGTACGGAGTTGAGACGGTAGTAGAGATCTTCACGGAACTTGCCTTTCTCCACCGCATTCACCATGTCCACGTTGGTAGCAGCTACCACCCTTACATCGCTCTTTTCCACCTTTGAGGAGCCTACCTTGATGAACTCTCCGCTTTCCAGTACACGCAACAGACGTGCCTGCGTGGAGAGGGGCAATTCTCCCACCTCGTCGAGGAAAAGGGTGCCACCATCGGCCACCTCGAAGTATCCCTTGCGGCTGCCGGTGGCGCCGGTGAACGATCCTTTCTCATGACCGAACAGCTCCGAGTCGATCGTTCCTTCGGGGATCGATCCGCAGTTAATGGCGAAGTAAGGGCCATGCTTACGCCTACTGTATTGGTGTATGATCTGTGGGAAATTCTCTTTACCGGTACCACTCTCTCCGGTGATCAGCACCGACAGATCGGTAGGAGCCACCTGTAAAGCCACGTCAATGGCACGGTCTAACTCGGGTGAGTTGCCGATGATGCCGAAACGTTGCTTGATTTGTTGTAGAGGGTGCTTAGCCATATGGATATGGAAATGTATGGGTTGTAATGTCAATGAACGATCAAAGATACACAATAATTTACTTCCTGCCCAACGCGTAGGTTTTTCCTTTGAGATATCTGCCCAGCTCGAGCGTGTTGTCACCAAAACGGCTGATCTCATCCGGTAGGATCGGTGTACCGAAAGTGAGCACCATCTCATTCCCCTTTTTGTTGTAAAGCTCGTGACAGAGTCGCAGGTTGCGTACTCGCCACCCCAGGATGCGGGAGAGATAAAACAACGGGCTGTTATGTCCGGAGATGTGCAATGGGATGACCGGCACTTTCACCTTGCGGATGATCTTCAATGCGGCCGGCTGCCAGTCCTGGTCTTCGATCACCGGTCTTCCCTTTCTCATGTAGAGGTTAGAGACAGCCCCTGCCGGGAATAAACCGAGAGGGTGGCCCTGCCGTACATGCGCAATACTCTCGCGGATACCGGCGTAGCTGACGCTCTTCTTCGCGGAGTCTTTCATCGGGTTCACCTTGATAAAATTATCCTCCATGGTGTCGATCAGTCCCAGAAAAAAGTTAACCATCATCCGGAAATCTGGGAAACGACTTCCCAGCGCTTCGATAACGGCGATGCCGTCGATATGGCCATAGGGGTGGTTGGAGACGGTGATAAAGGGTTGATGAGCGAAACTGTTGAGCACCTCTGCATTGCGCAGGGTACGCTTGATAGCCAGCTTATCCAGCACATCGCGGCAAAAGGCTGGTCCCGTAAGGTGCTTGGAGCGGTCATAGATCTCATTCGGGACATTCAGTGCAGCAATCTTCATGCCCAGATCGATGAACAGGTCTCCATATTTCCCACGAAAGATAGGGTGTAGTCTCCGCAAATCGTCTGGGCTTACCAGTATCTTTTTCATCTCCTCGGAATACTTTGCTGTTTATGTAGCTCATATGCCACCTCATCGAGATGAGGTGGCATATGAGCGGTGATAAAAGAATATGTTGTTCAGGGCTGTGGTCATACCAGCTCCCTGATCAGGTCAATGATTTCTTTTCCGATTTTCTCGGCAGCTTCAAGTGTGGCAGCCTCCGAATAGATGCGGATAATCGGTTCCGTGTTTGATTTACGCAGGTGGACCCATTTGTCTGGGAAGTCGATCTTCACCCCATCGATATCGGTCACCTGTTGGTCGCTGAAACGCTCTTTCATCTGCTGCAAGATCGCATCGGTGTCAATCTCGGGTGTCAGCTCCACTTTCTGCTTGGCCATGTAGTAGGCTGGGTATTCTTTCCGCAACGCCGAGGGTCTCTTACCCGTACGGGCCAGGTAGGTGAGGAAGAGCGCGATCGCCACCAGTGCATCCCTGCCGTAGTGAGAGGCGGGATAGATGACCCCGCCGTTGCCCTCGCCACCAATCACAGCTTTCACCTCTTTCATCTTCTCCACTACGTTTACCTCCCCCACAGCTGCGGCGTAATAGCTGCCGCCCCTGGCAAGGGTGACATCGCGCAGGGCACGGCTGGAGCTGAGGTTAGAGACGGTGTTCCCCGGTGTGTGCTGCAGGATATAGTCGGCCACCGCTACAAGCGTGTACTCCTCCCCGAAAGGTTCACCATCCTCGCAATAGATCGCCAGACGATCCACATCGGGGTCAACCGCAAATCCGACGGTAGCCTTGGAGCTGCGCGTCAGCGAGGAGAGCTCGGTGAGGTGCTGCGGCAGCGGTTCGGGGTTGTGGGAGAAGTGACCATGCGGCGCACAGTGTAACTTGAAGATCTCTTTTACTCCCAGTGCATAGAGCAGCTCCGGGATGGCGATGCCCCCAACCGAGTTGACGCAGTCAACCGCCACACGGAAGTTGGCAGCCTTGATGGCCTCCACGTCTACCAGTTCCAGTGAAAGTACCGACTGGATATGTTCATGAAGAAACTGTTTCTGCATGATCTTTCCCAGTTCATCCACCGGTGAGAAAGCGTAGTCGCCACTCTCAGCCAGTGCCAGGATCCGGGCACCCTCAGCTGCGTTCAGAAATTCACCCTGACTGTTCAGCAACTTGAGGGCGTTCCATTGCTGCGGGTTGTGGCTGGCTGTGATGATGATGCCTCCGTCGGCCTTTTCACGGGTCACCGCTATCTCGGTGGTGGGGGTGGTGGCCATGCCGATGTCGGTCACGTCACATCCCATCGCCATGAGCGTGCCAGTGATGATGCGGTGTACCATCTCGCCCGAGATGCGTGCATCGCGCCCTACCACTATCCGGAGTTTTTTCAGATCCGGTTGTTTTTTGAGAAAGGTAACATAGGCCGCCGTAAATCGTACGACATCGGCAGGAGTTAGATTTTCCCCCGGCTCACCGCCAATAGTACCTCTGATACCGGAGATGGATTTGATCAATGTCATGGGTTATGCTTTCTGTCGGTTTTGTGCTGAAATGATGAAGCACTCAATAACGGTTCTCAAATCGATACTCCACCCAATCGTAATAGGAGGGTTGGTATTGAGACCTATCGTAGGAAGATCCCATATTGAATGGAATGATCATCTTTACCTCGCCGTTGTGACCCACGTGTTCCAGGGGTACCATCCAGCCGGGGTTGCTGTAGTAGCTCTTGGTGTATGAGTTAACCGGTCCGAAGTATTTGATCTCTTCAGGATAAACCAGATTGGCGTAACGGGTGGTGTCATTCGACATGAAATAGTGGAGGCCACTAAAGCGGATATAGACCGTCTCACCCGTACTGAGCTGTTCAGTTGTATCTCCGCAAGAAATGACCTGATAGTATACCTCGGTATTGGGGTCCTTATAGAACTCTTTCTCCTCGAACTTCCCGTCGGTGGGGTATTCATCCAGAATGGTCAGCTGTTGTTGCGCAATGAAACGTTCAATTGCTTTTGCTTCATCATTCAGGTAATCTGCATAGGTCTTCTGATTCTCACAGGAGGGGAAGATGAGCAGCATGCCCAAAAGTGCGGTAATTATCAGGTCTGTTTTGTTCATAGATCTCTGCCATATAATTGATAGACTGCAAAAGTACACAATTCGTGCCAAAAATAGCGGGATTGCACCGAAATAAACATTATCGATTCTTAAAAAATAGGTTAATCCTGATTCATCGATTGTTTCAGAATCTCCTCATATTGTTTGAGTCCTTTGGCATAGGTCTGCAATGCCATCTCAAGTGAGCCATAAAACTCTCCCCCTGAGGCATTCAGATGGCCGCCGCCATTGAAGAGGTCGGCAGCAAATTCGTTGCAGGGAAATGAGCGCTGGGAGCGGAAAGAGAGCTTGATCAATCCCTCATCTTCACGAATGAAGGTGGAGAAGATAATTCCCTTGATGCTGAGGGGGTAGTTCACGAACCCCTCTGTATCTCCCTTGCAGACTTGAAACTGTGCCTGATCCTCTTTCGAAAGCCAGATCAGCGCAGCGTGCAGGTCAGGATAGATCTCCATGCGTTGCGACAGCGTGAAGCCCAGCAGCCGGACCCGATCGGCGGAATAGTTGTGGAACACCTGAGAATAGATGGCATCCTTATCAATCTTCTTGCGCAGCAGCAGGCTGATGATCTCATAGATCTCCGGATCACTCGAATTGTAGGTGAACCCACCGGTGTCGGTCATCATGCCGCAATAGATGCACTCCGCAGCTGCCTGCGACAGCTCCTGGTACCTGCCCGCGTGGAACAACAGCCGGAATATCAGCTCGCTGGTGGAGGATATTTCCGGGTGAGAGACCACGATGTTGAAGCCGTTCCCGGGCAGGAGGTGGTGATCAATCAGGATCTTTCTGGCAGGAGCTGCTTCCAGCATGGGTGCCATCACTCCTATCCGCTTGGGGATGTTGTAGTCGAGCGAGAAGATCAGGTCGGCATGCATCAGGATATGTCTGGCTGCCTCAGGATTGTACTCGGCTACGCTGATCTCACTGGCGCCTTTCATCCATTTCAGGAAATAGGGGAAAGAGTTGGGCACGATGACCCTGACCTGTTTGCCGCGATCCTTCAGGTAATGGTAGAGCGCGAGTGATGAACCCAGTGCATCGCCATCGGGGGAGAGGTGAGTGGTGATCACGATCTGGTGGGCTTCGTCAATGGCTTGCATGATCTGATCGACCGTCGCCGGTTCAATCACGTCGGTGAGTGATTCGGTAAACTTCATAGCCTGCTTTTCAATTGATGAGAAACGACAAAAGTACTAAAAATTCAGCGAAAAGGCCCCTTTTTGTTGCACATCGTGCAGAGGAATACCTCTGATGCGGCATTCCGCAGCAACGCTGGCTGCCGTGAGGCGTGGCAGTGAGCTGTCAATTACAATCATGGAGGGCTGAAAGAGCCGGCAGAGCTGTTCCATGTCGAAACAGCAGTGGTGGGAAAGAATTAGAATATCCACAGGGAATCTGCTGTTACCGCTGAAGTGGTTGAACGACCCGTCAGACAGGCGAAGGATTATTTTTTGGGGATGGGGCACTATTCCGTTTTCGGGAACCATGATGGGTTGGTATTTTCCCTCTACATAGAGTGATATTTCACTGTTGGGTCTCTTGTTCAGCACCACCATCTGTGGCGGCTCCGTGTGAAGTTGCTCCTGCAGGAGGAGCAGTTGAAAAGAGAGCAACGATGAGAGGGCGAGGATCAGGGTGCGAGGCTGTTTTTTACGAAGGAAAAGACTGAATGGAAAGATGAAGAGCAACAGCATGATGGTTGCGGGCAGAGAGATATGTAACCCGGTCAGCTGTGCGAAGGGAAGAGACTCCATGAACTGAACGGTATGCAGCATGGTGGTGGTGAGTAATTGTACCAGATGGCGTGGCAGCAACAGCAGCAGTTCCGGGATGCCATTGACGATGGCATGAAGCCATCCGGTTATCAGCAAAGGTATCAGAGAATAGATGATGCCTCCCATGAGCGGTATCAGCATGATGTTGGAGAGGAAAAACCAGGTGGGGAAAGTGCCAAAATGGTGGAGAACGATGGGGAAGAGGCCCAATTGGGCAGAGAGGGAGAGTGTCATCAGTTTCCAGAGGTATGCCACAATCTTCTTTTTCGGTTTGATCAGTGAGATGAGCCGGGGTTGGAACCAGAGAATCGAGAAGACAGCGCCGAAGCTCAACTGGAAGCTGATGTCATAGAGGCTGTATGGCTGAAAAAAAAGGATCAGAAAGGCGGCTGCAGCCAGCGTGTTTGCGGTGAACCCTCTCATGCGCCGCAGCTGCCCCATGCAATAGAGCGATAGCATGATCACTGCTCGCACCACAGATGGGGATAGTCCCGCCAGAAAGGCATATCCCCATAGCATGAGGATGATCAACCATTGGCGAATGATAAACCCTCTTCCGCTATTGCCAAGTGGAGTGAGCAGCAAGGAGAGCATCATGTAGATGACTCCTGTATGCAGTCCGCTAACTGCCAGCAGATGAGCAGTCCCTGAGGCACGGAAAGCCTCTTCGATGTCGTCTGAGAGGTAGGCTTTGTATCCCAGGGTTACCGCTGCTATGAAGGAAAAGGTATCCCCCTCCAGTCCCAGTGAACGGTAGAAGCGGAGAACCTCGATTCGGCAACGTTGCGCCAGCAGATAAGGGGTCACACTCTTTCTTCCGGTTATCTGCCACTCATCTTTCCCGATAAAATCCCTGGCTGCAAACCCCCTGTTATGCATGTATCCCGCATAGTCCCATTCCCCCGGATTGCCAAAATTTTGAAATGGTTCCGGCTGTGCGGTGAAGAGGATCTCCTCCCCAGGCAGCAGCTGCGCTGCAGCACTGCTCTTCTCCAGGTATAACATCAACTTCTTTTCAATGGGATGAACAATGTGCACCGGGCATTGCACCGAACGTGCTTTCTCTTCGGGGATATCCTGCACGATGGCAAGGTAGCTGCAGGGTCCGTCGGGGAAGTTGTACTCCCTCTGTAGGGATTGCTCATGGCACTGGAGCAGGGTCAGCGCAAATAGAAACAGGCTGCTGCCTGCTCCGAAAAGCCACCGGTCTCTGAAGTGATGGCTCTCATCGCGACAGTAAGAGAGAAGGATGAGTGAGAGCCCCGCCGGCATAAAGATTACCGGCAGTAGCCTGTTATCGGAGAGAATTGGACTCAAAAGGATGGCACCCGCAACAGGTAGTAACAGCCGGAAAAAGGGCGTTCTGGCAATCAGTTCGTTCATTTTTGCGCGGGAGGAACCAGATTGTAACTTCGCCAATAAAGATGAAAAGAGACGGCTCAGCCTCTCAGGGGGGATCGCTAAAGCATCAGAGTGCCTTCAGCTGTCGTATGGTCTCTTCCGGATCGTCGGAGGAGAAAACGAAGCTCCCGGCCACCAACACGTTGGCACCGGCATCTACCAGTCTTCTGCCGGTCTCCAGGTTGACGCCACCATCTACCTGGATCAGTGTGGGAAGATTTCTTTTCTCAATCATTTCCCGTAGCTTGGCAACCTTTCTGACCGTACCCTCAATGAATTGCTGGCCGCCAAATCCAGGGTTTACAGACATCAGCAACACCATCTCCAACTCCGGCAGGATCTCTTCCAACAAGGCCACCGGTGTATGAGGATTCAGGGTGACAGCCGGTTTCATTCCGCAGCTGCGGATCTCCTGCACCACACGATGCAGGTGTGGACAAGCCTCATAATGGACATTCATGTAGGTGGCACCGGCAGCAGCGATCTCACGGGTGAATTTCTCCGGGCTCACGATCATCAGGTGTGCATCCAGCTTTTTGGGTGTGATCGCTTTCAACTGGTTGATCACCGGGAAGCCGAATGAGATGTTCGGGACAAACAGGCCATCCATGATGTCCAGATGGATCCAGTCTGCCTCGCTTCTGTTGAGCATTTCAATGTCTCTCCTGAGATGCAGAAAATTGGCTGCCAGCAGGGAGGGTGCTACAATTGTACTCATGAAAATGATATTTATACGCTCAAAGGTATTGAAAAATCTTTATTTGAAAAAATGATGGCTCCTCTCATTTGTCGTCAGTGGTTTCGTTTGGCAGGATCAGATCATTCCCGAGGGGTCGGTATTTTATTGGGCGGCAACTCCTTGCATATTGACGGATGATCAACAGAGAGGATTGAGCGGGTTGCTCCCGCTCCCTGGGTGACTCTTTGTTGTCCTTCTTCTCTTTTTTCGAATTCTCCTGGTTCATCGGCTTCCTGTCTGCTATTCGGCAAACGGCCGGAAGAGCTGAATATTGTCACAAATGAAAAAAATCCCCTCAGTTGCAGCTAAATCCCGCTATTTTGCATATCTTTGGCAGGTTGAAACCATTATAATGAAGAGGAATATGAAGAAATTGTTTTATCTTTTGATATCTGCATCGATGCTGATCTCATGTCAGCAAGCAAATGAGTACACCATCAAAGGCACGGTTGCCAACCCCGATTTTGAAGGTACCAGCGTCTATCTTCAGGAGATGACCGACGACGCCATGGTGACAACCGATACGGCGGTGGTGGAGAATGGCCGGTTCAGCTTCAGAGGAGCTGCCGACGCTGCCCGTTTGCGTTTCATTCTCCTGGATGAGTCGGTAGCCCCCCGGCAGGAGAACCGCATACCGGTTTTGCTTGAACCGGGCACACTGAAAGTTGTTTTTGACAGTGTGGTGACGGTGAGTGGCTCAAAGGTTAACGAAGCCTATACCGATTTCAGGTCCAAACAGCGCGCGTTGGGACTTCAGATCCGGGAGCTGGTTGAGCGTTACAATAGTGCGCACGCTTCCGGCACCGTTACCGAGGAGTTGGAGGTAGAAACGAATGCCCGTTATGACAGCATCAGCAAGCAGATGACTGATCTGAATTTCAACTTTATCAAGGAAAACATTGGGAACGACCTGGGGCAGTATTCATTTATGGCCTCCTCATCGATGTTTGAACCGGAGCGGCAGCGTGAGATCCTGGATCTGGCTGATGACGATTTCAAATCGAAAAAGAACATACAACGTGTGGTAAAACGGCTTGAGAATCTGGAGAAAGTGGCCATCGGGCAGAAATTTGTTGATTTCACCCTGAAAGATCCCGAAGGAAACGATGTCTCCCTCTCCGACTACGCCGGACTGGGCAAGTATGTACTGGTGGACTTCTGGGCTGCCTGGTGTGCTCCCTGCCGCCAGGAGATGCCCAACGTGGTCGCTGCCTACGACAAGTATAAATCGAAAGGATTCGAGGTGGTGGGTGTCTCATTCGACCAGGATCGCTCGCAATGGCTTGAGGGGATCAGTCAGATGAACATGACCTGGCCCCAGATGTCGGACCTGATGTACTGGGACAGCCCGGTGGTTGATCTTTATGCCATCCAGGGTATTCCCCACACCATTCTGCTCGACAAGGAGGGTATGATCATTGAGAAGAACCTGAGAGGTGAAGCACTGGTTGCTAAGCTCGAGGAATTGATGCCATAACGGTTTTAAGATTTCATTTCCATATGTGGAGTTGCCATGGGTAGCTCCATTTTTTTGGCTCAAAAAAAAAATTATGTACATTTGTGAAAAATAAATTTTGAAGATGCCGGGCAGACCCTTTTTGGTTGCGTTTGTTTTGGTTTTGATGCTCACCATTTTTCACGATAACCATTCATTCGCACAGAACAAACCTTTCACCGTGGTGATTGATCCTGGTCATGGCGGCAAGGATCCAGGGGCCGTGGGGGCCACCTCGCGTGAAAAAGATATCGTTTTGTCGGTGGGCCGCAAGCTTGGAGCACTCATCGAAAAGCATCATGACGACGTAAAGGTGATCTATACGCGTGACAGCGACCACTTTGTGGAACTGAACAAACGGGCCGAGATTGCCAACAAGGCACATGCCGACCTTTTCATTTCGCTCCACTGCAATGCGCTGAACCGTAGACATTCCTCCCCGCAGGGCGTGGAGACGTTTGTCCTTGGATTGCATCGCAGCAAGGATAACCTGGATGTGGCTAAAGCAGAGAATGCGGTGATTATGTATGAAGAGGATTATTCACTCAAATATGAAGGATTTAATCCCAATGAGCCGGAATCATACATCATCTTCGAGTTTATGGCCAACACCTTCCTTTCGCAAAGTGTTTACTTTGCCACCATCGTACAGAACCAGCTGGTCAACAGTGCCAAACGGATGAACCGCAATGTGAGACAAGCCGGCTTCCTGGTGCTCCGGGAGGTTGCCATGCCCAGCATCCTGGTGGAATTGGGCTATATCAGCAACCCGTCAGAAGAGAAATACCTGAAGAGCAGCAGCGGCCAGAATGCGCTGGCCACAGCTATCTACAACGGCTTCAGGGAGTACAAGCGTGAGCATGACAAGAAGAGTTACGTATTCAATAGCAACGCCTCCTCATCAGCCGCTGCCGGTGTAGCCTCCCAGGGAGATGTCACCCCTGGAGAGCGGGAATACCGGATCCAGTTCCTCACCTCTTCCCGCAAGTATGAGAGAGGGGCGAAAGTCTTTAAAGGACTTGATCCAGTGGAATATTATGTGGATGGTGGTTTGTACAAGTACACCTACGGCAGCACATACAGTCAGGCGGAGATCACTCGTACCCTGCGTGAAGTGCGCCGTAAATTCAAGGATGCATTTGTGATTGAGCTTGTGGAGGGACAACGTGTGAAATAATTAAAACAGATGAAAAAAATAATCACCAGAAATGCGCTTATTGGCCTGGCTTTTCTCGCCAGCCTTTTTATGATCTATTTTGGCATCAACTTCCTGAAAGGGCTTAACGTGCTGAAACAACAAAAGCAATATTACGCTCTCTTCGATGATGTCACCAGCCTGCTGCTCTCCTCTCCCGTCTATGTGAAAGGTTATCAGGTGGGATTGATCAGCAGCATCGCGATGGCGGGAACCGATCCGATGCGGTTTGCAGTTGCTATCAACCTGGAAGAGGAGTTTCCCATTCCGGAGGACAGTTATATGGAGTATGGCACCGATCTCTTCGGCGCCTCTCTGGCAACCCTGGTACTGGGTAACGCCACTACCCTGTTACAGCCGGGTGACACCATAAGTGGCAAAAAAGTGATCGGATTGATGGATGGTGCGGCAAAGCTGATGCCCCAGGCTGATTCCATCTTCCTGCGGATCGACTCGCTCTTAATCTCCCTGCAGCAAATCGTTGCTCATCCCTCCTGGGATGAGTCGATCAGGGGTATTGGTCAAACGGTGCAGCAACTGAATCAAAGCAGTAACAGCCTCAGCAAGATGATGGCAGCCATTGAAAATGATCTGCCTGAAATCAGCCGAAACCTGCAACTGGTCACAGCCGATCTAAGCAAAGTGAGCGGTGAGCTCAGTGCAATGGATCTGAACCGTACCTACGCCGGCATCGATGAAACAGTCAACAATCTAAAGCAACTCTCATCAAAAATCAACAGCAAAGACAGCTCACTGGGTTTGCTGTTGAATGACACAAAACTGCATGATAGCCTCAATGTAACCATCCATACTGCGACCAAACTGTTGGAGGATATCAGGTTAAACCCTGGCCGTTACCTGAACATAAAAGCGAGCCTGTTTTGATTTCGGGAGGTTTCAATTTTAAATATGCCGGATCATTTAAATAGAATCAATCTAAATAAGTATTCCTGCCCAATTTGGGGTGAAACATCTTGAGTGGCGGACTTTGCGTAACAAAAAAGAAATAATTTCAGGGAGTGCGGGAGGAAAGTTCGATTTTGATATCGAGATGAATATCAATTGGATACCATTTCCTGAAATTGGATATTACGCTGAAAAACAAACGGATGGCTCTATTTTGTTGATAAATAACCTTTTTTTCTTTAAGCCGGGGAAGCAATAAAAAATGATTTTTTTTTCTCGGTTTTTTTCTCAAAATTTGTATGCTCATACTGGAACAAATTAGCATTCTCTTAGTGGAGTTGCGGAAACGACAGAAAAACAAAGATCATTTTAGAGATTCAATGAAGAACGACTGCCAGGTTTTGTGGAATAACTGTTTGAATGTGATTCGGGATAACATCCCAGAACCGGCATTCAACACATGGTTTCTACCGATTGTTCCCTTAAATTACCAGGACCACGTGTTTACGGTTCAGGTACCCAGCCAGTTTTTTTATGAATACCTGGAAGATAAATATCTCGACCTGATTCAGCATACGCTCTATCGTGAGATTGGTGAGGGAACCATTCTCAACTACCGGATACTGGTGGAGACAGAAAATAATACTGCTGTGGAGATGCGGGGTGAGACCAAGTCGTTTGCCTCGTCCGACAAAAGCTTGCGCAAGAAGATATCTGAAAAGGTACCCAGCCCTTTCGACCGGGTGGAGACCTCTGCGTTTGACTCCCAGATAAATGGGAAATACCGTTTCGAAAATTTCTTCGAAGGCGAAAGCAACCGGCTGGCACGCACAGCTGCAGAAGCGGTGGCCAACAATCCGGGCAAGACAGCTTTCAATCCCCTTTTTGTACACGGGCATTCAGGTGTGGGTAAGACCCACCTCTGCCACGCCATCGGTTCGAAAGTAGCGGAGCTTTATCCTGACAAGAAGGTGCTCTATCTCTCAGCCCATCTCTTCAAGGTTCAGTTCACCGATGCACGTCGGTTCAACACGATCAACGATTTCATCAACTTCTACCAGAGCATTGATGTGTTGATCATCGATGATATCCATGAGCTGTCGGGTCTGGAGAAAACGCAGAACACCTTTTTCCATATCTTCAATCACCTCCATCAGAACAACAAACAGTTGGTGATGACCTCCGACTGTGCACCCATGGATATGCAGGGGATGGAGGAGCGTCTGTTGACCCGTTTTCGCTGGGGCCTCTCCACCAACCTGGAGCGCCCGGATAGGGAGTTGCGAAAAAAGATTCTTCAAAATAAGGTCTTGTCTGACGGTCTTTCCATACCGGAGAATGTGATTGATTTCATCGCAGAAAATGTGACGGAGAACGTGCGTGACCTGGAGGGGATTGTGGTTTCATTGATGGCGCACGCGATCATCAACAATCGGGAGATCGACATGAGTCTGGCGCAAAGGGTGATGGAGCAAAGCATCCGTTTTGAACGGAAGCGGATCACGGTGGAGAAGATTCAGGATACCGTTTCCCAGTTCTTCAACGTAAAGAAAGAGCTGATACAGTCTTCATCGCGCAAACGGGAGATTGTTCAGGCCAGGCAGGTAACCATGTATTTCATCAAGAAACATACCGAGTTGTCCCTCTCACAGATAGGGTTGCAGGTTGGAAACCGCAACCATGCCACAGTGCTGCATGCCTGTAACACGGTAAAGAACTTTTACGACGTGGACAAAAGTTTTCGCTCCGATATCGAAGAGATTGAACGGATTCTCCACTCGTGAGCGGCTGTTTCTTTCTTGCCGGAATGCCCAATGTGCTCAACCTTTTTGCGTATCCTTGCGATCGTGCGCTTTTTATGCCTGCCTTTTCTTCCTGGTAATCTTTACTCCAGGGGAGGAGGATGGCCGGCTGTGATTCCGGAATTGAGCAGAGACCTCTCGAACGTTGGCTTATCAGGCCAATGGACCGGATAAATGAGCAGATAACCAATGAAAGCATTGTATCTTCTTTTGCTGCTACAGCTGACGCTGTTCCCTGCCGGCTGTAATGCCGTTGCGGCTGATTCACTACGGATCGCCCTGATATCCGATCTGCATTATCTTTCGCCAACGCTCTATGACCGGGGAGAAGCACTCACCTCCTATGAGGAAAGGAGTGGTCGTCAGTTTGAACAACAGCAGAGGGTGCTGGATCAGCTATGGGCTGATCTGTTGAAAGAGAAACCTGATCTGTTGTTGATCTCCGGTGATCTTACCCATCATGGTGAGCGTCAGAGTCATCTTGATCTGGTTGCCCGGTTGCAGTCTCTCGAGAGGGAAGGTATCCGTGTAGTGGTGGTGCCCGGCAACCATGACATCCATATACCCAATGCTTTTGCTTACCGGGGTGAGAAACCGACACCGGTAGAGAGTATCACGAAAGATGCGTTTGCCCAACTGTATGATCCTTTTGGGTATGGGGAGGCGCTGGTAAGGGATGAGGCATCGCTAAGCTATCTCATCTCGCTGGATGAGCAACACTGGTTACTCTGTTTCGATAGCAACCGTTACGAAGAACATACCACCGGATCGATCACTGCGGGCCACATTAAACCTCAGACACTGGAGTGGGCATTGTCGCTCCTGCGGGATGCTGGTGAGAGAGGAATCACCGTGCTTGGAATGATGCACCACGGGTTGGTGGAGCATATGCCCTATCAGTCGGCTTTCTTCCCCGGTTACCTGGTGGATGAGTGGGAGCGGCATGCGGAGTTGCTTGCCGATGCCGGGATGCCGCTCATCTTTACCGGTCATTTTCATTCGAACGACATCACCCGTTATACTTCCGCTGCCGGTAACAAGATAGATGATATTGAAACAGCCAGCCTGGCACAATATCCTTATGCGTGGCGGATGATGACCCTTGAAGAGGGCTCCCTTGAAGTGGAGAGCCACTTTGTCACCTCTTTGCCCGGCAATGCCAATCTGGAACAGGAGGCCATGGATCGGTTGGAGGTGGCGACCCGTCGTGTGGCGGAGAGTCGGCTGAAAGGGTTGGGTTTTCCAATACCGGATGAGCTGATGCCGCTGCTCACCGACCTGATTGTGAAGCTCAACCTGAAGCATGTGAAAGGAGATGAGAAAGCTGATCCAGAGATGATGCTCTCACTCCGGATGTTTGCCTCTTACCTGGGCGATGAGGTTGATCTGCAGGATTTCTCTTTCGATTTTCCTCCTGCGGACAACAATGTGGAGATAAAATGGGAGACGAAGGGGCGTGAGTAAGCGGATGAAAAAGTCAACGGGCTTATGCTCCTGCATGCATGCAGGGGTAACGGAGGCTGGATGTGACGAGGCGGGTCGTGGCTGTCTGGCCGGTCCGGTGTACGCTGCTGCTGTCATTCTCCCGCCCGGTTTCCGCTGTGATCAGCTGAACGATTCCAAGCAGCTCTCAGAGCGAAAGCGGGATCAATTGCGTGTCGTGATTGAACAGGAGGCGCTCTCATATGCTGTGGCATCCTGCTCGCCCGAGGAGATTGACCGGCTCAACATCCTCGGGGCTTCTATTGAGGCGATGCATCGTGCCCTCCGCTCGTTGGGCCTCATCCCGCAACATATCCTGGTGGATGGCAACCGTTTTCTGCCCTATGAGCAGATACCACACAGCTGTGTCATCAAAGGGGACGGCAAATATATGGCGATTGCGGCGGCATCTATCCTGGCCAAGACCTGGCGCGACGAGCAAATGCGGGAGTTGGGGCGCCTTTTCCCGCAGTATGGATGGTCCCGTAACAAGGGGTATCCAACACGGGAGCACCGGGAGGCGATTCGCATCCACGGCATTACCCCGCATCACCGGAGAAGTTTCGCCCTGTTGGAGCAGCAACTGCCCATAGGGTTCTGATACTCAACATGCCGGAATTGCATCAGACATCCTTGATCGAGAGCTGGATGCGCTTTCTCTCCAGGTCCACCGTGCGTACTTTGACTTTTACATGCTGGTGCAGTGACACCACCTCGGTTGGATCGGAGACAAACCGGTCGGCCAGCTCTGAGATATGTACCAATCCGTTTTCTTTGATGCCGATATCTACAAAGCAACCGAAGTTGGTGATGTTGGTCACGATACCGGGCAGTATCATCCCCTCTTTCAGATCGGTGATAAGCCGTATGGAGGGGTCGAATTCCAACGGCTCTACTGTCGATCGCGGGTCTCGTCCCGGCTTCTCCAGTTCCTGCAGGATGTCGGTGAGCGTCTCCACGCCTACGCTGTCGGTTTTATAGTGCTCTATTTCGATTGCGCCGATCCGCTCCTTGTTGCCAATCAGCTCTGACACGCTGCAACCCAGATCCTTCGCCATTCGCTCTACGATGGGGTAGCTCTCAGGGTGAACTGCCGAGTTGTCGAGTGGATTGGCTGCATCCGTGATCCGAAGAAAACCGGCGCACTGCTCAAACGCTTTCTCCCCCAGGCGCGGTACTTTCATCAGATCCTTGCGTGAACGAAAGGCCCCGTTGGCGGTGCGCCACTCTACGATGTTGCTTGCCAGCGACTCTCCCAGACCAGAGACATAGGTAAGCAGGTGCCTGCTTGCGGTGTTGAGGTTAACCCCCACCAGGTTGACACAGCTCTCCACTGTCATGTCGAGTGCCCGTTTCAGCTTTGCCTGGTCCACATCATGCTGATACTGCCCCACGCCGATCGCCTTGGGGTCGATCTTTACCAGCTCCGCCAGCGGATCACTCAACCGCCGCCCGATGGAGACAGCGCCCCGCACGGTGACGTCATACTCCGGGAACTCTTCGCGGGCGGTCTTCGAGGCGGAGTAAACAGAGGCGCCATTTTCACTCACCACGAACACCTTCACCTCTTTCTCATAGCGAAGATTGGTGATGAAGCGCTCGGTCTCCCGGCTGGCGGTGCCGTTGCCAATAGCGATGGCATCGATCCGGTAGGAAGAGACCAGCTTCACCACCTTGCTACCTGCCTTGGCCTGCTCTTGTTGCGGGGGATGAGGGTAGATGGTTTCGTTGTGCAGCAGGTTGCCCTGCTCATCGAGGCAGACCAGCTTGCAGCCGCTGCGGTAGCCCGGGTCGATGCCCAGGATGCGCTGTTGCCCCAGCGGTGGCGATAGCAGCAATTGTCGCAGGTTCTCCGCGAAGACAGCAATGGCAGCCTCTTCAGCCTTTTCGCGCGAGAGGGTGGCAAATTCAGTCTCGATGGAGGGCTTTAACAATCGTTTGTAGCCATCTCTCACCGCTTCACCTACCTGTTTTGCTGCTTCGCTGTTGTTCTTTACAAACTGTCGTTCCAGTCGCTCAAGGCAGTGCTCATCATCAGGCGACAGGGAGACCCGCAGGAATCCCTCTTTCTCGCCACGACGGATGGCCAGCAACCGGTGCGAGGGACAACGGGAGAGGGGAGCGGTGAATTCAAAGTAATCCCTGTATTTTTCTCCCTCCTTCTCTTTGCCTTTTACCACCCTGGCTGTGATCACCGCCTCCCGGGCGAAGATGTTACGGATCAGCTGCCGTGCCCCGGCATCCTCACTGACCCACTCGGCCAGGATGTCGCGTGCTCCCTGTAGTGCACTTTCAGGATCGGGAACCTCACCCTTCACATAGCGGGAGACAACGGCTTCGACCCTTTCCTGCTGTTGCGACATCAGCCATCTGGCGAGTCCCTCCAGCCCTTTCCTCCTGGCGATCGCTGCTCTTGTCTGCCGCTTGGGTTTGTAGGGTAGGTAGAGATCTTCCAGGCGGCTGCTCTCCTTGCAGGCGCGAATCTGTTCCTCCAACTCCGGCGTCAGCTTCTCCTGTTCAGCAATTGACTTCAGGATATAGGTTTTTCGTTTTTCCAGTTCTTCATGCTTTTCGTTCAACGCTGCGATGTGAGCGATCTGTACCTCGTCGAGCCCGCCGGTCGCCTCTTTGCGGTAGCGGCTGATGAAAGGGATGGTGGCACCCTCCTCCAACAGCCCGAGCGTGTTCGTTACACTTCTGAGAGACAAACCGAGTGATTGAGCGATGGATGTATAAAAGTGGGACATAAGCGGATTCTTCGTTGTTGATCGTGATGTTCAGCTGCAAATGTAAAGATTTTTTCTTAACTTTACCTCTCCAAATGCTATTGGTATGGCCAAACTGAAATCAGTCTATTTCTGCAGCCAATGTGGCTACGAGTCGCCTAAGTGGATGGGCAAGTGTCCCTCCTGCGGTGAGTGGTCTACTTTCGTGGAGGAGCTGGTACGGAAAGATTCTGCGGTCAAACAGGAGGATACACGCTCTTTTCAGCGTGTAAAGAGCGAGCCGCAGCTGTTGCGCGAGATCCGCGCCGACGAGGAGCCGCGCATCGACCTGCACGACGGGGAGCTGAACAGGGTGTTGGGCGGGGGACTGGTGCCTGCATCGGTGGTGCTGCTGGGTGGCGAGCCGGGCATCGGCAAGTCGACACTGGTGCTGCAAACCATCCTCAAGCTCAACGGGCTACCCACGCTCTATGTCTCCGGCGAGGAGAGTGCGCGACAGCTGAAGTTGCGTGCCGAACGTATCGGGTTACAGAACGACGATTGCCTGATTGTCTGCGAGACCAACCTCGACGAGATCTTCAAGCATGTGAAGAGCACCTCGCCACGGTTGCTGGTGATCGATTCCATCCAGACCATCTACAGTGAGGCACTCGAGTCGGCTCCCGGCAGTATCTCACAGGTGAGGGAGTGTGCCGCGTCGCTGCTCAAGTTCGCCAAGCAGTCGGGGACCCCTGTGTTGTTGATTGGGCACATCACCAAAGAGGGGAGCATCGCCGGTCCCAAGATACTGGAACATATCGTTGACACAGTGATTCAGTTCGAGGGTGACCAACATTATATGTACCGCATCCTGCGCAGCATCAAGAACCGTTTTGGCAGCACTGCCGAGCTGGGTATCTACGAGATGAACCAGTCGGGTCTCCGGGAGGTGAGCAACCCCTCCGAGCTGCTGCTCACGCAGAACCATGAGGGGTTGAGTGGCGTCTCCATCGCCGCGGCCATCGAAGGGATCCGTCCCTTCCTGATCGAAACGCAGGCACTGGTCAGCACTGCCGCCTACGGCACCCCGCAACGCTCTGCCACCGGCTTCGATATCCGCCGGATGAACATGCTGTTGGCCGTGCTGGAGAAGCGTGCCGGCTTCCGCCTGGCACAAAAGGATGTCTTTCTCAACATCGCCGGGGGATTGCGGGTGAACGATCCCGGCATGGATCTCTCGGTGATCAGCGCCATCCTCTCTTCAAGCCTCGACATGAGCATAGAGGGCGATACGGCACTCTGCGGTGAGGTGGGTCTTTCAGGGGAGATCCGTCCGGTGAACCGCATCGAGCAGCGTATCCAGGAGGCGGAGAAGCTGGGCTTCTCCCGTATCCTGATACCGGCCAACAACCTGAAGGGGTACAACAAGAGGGCCGTCATTGAGCTGATCCAGGTGAAGAAGGTGAGTGATGCTTTCCGGATCCTCTTCTCCTGATCGTAGAAAAGTGTTTCGGCTCATCCCATAGAAAAAGAGCCCAACCTTTTTGTATCCAGGAAAAAAATGGTTATCTTTGCACCCGCTTTGTGCGAATGTCGGTACCTTGGCCGAGTGGTTAGGCGTCGGTCTGCAAAACCGTTTACGGCGGTTCGAATCCGCCAGGTACCTCACAAATGAGCTTCATTCCCTACGGTGTAGGTTGTGGAGCTTTTTTTACGCTATGCAAGGGGCCTATCCCGTTCGTAACCAGTCTTTCAGCGCTCCTGTGGCGGCTCTTTTTTAAAGGCCTCTGACACCTTTCCGAAATTCTCTTTCCAGGCATCGGCTACCGACGCAAAAAAGTTACCGGCGCTCTCTTTCACCACATCCCATTTGCTGTCAGCTACCTTATCATACTCCTCCAGTTTCGACGAGAGGCTGTCCCTGAGCTCTCTAAGCTTTTGAAGCTGTTCTTCGTAATCCTTCCTGGCATCTTCAGCTATCTCACCTGCCCTGGCTTCCAGCTTTGAGATGGCTTCTGCCAGCTCATCAATCACTTCGTTTGTCTTCTGTTTGAATGCTTCTTTTTTCATTTTTCTGTTTATTATTGTTGTTGTTCAACCCACTATCATTAACATCCAATGCAGCTATTGGTTCAAAAGATGAGAGACCGCTTGAACGGCACTATTGAAGAAATAAAAACAGGTAAAGTGGGAATAGTGGCGTCAGAATGAAAGTGAAACGGAGGAAAAAGTGTACCTTTGCAACTTAATTAAGGATGAGAAGTATGCTAAATTTAGTAATTTTTGGTGCTCCCGGATCGGGAAAGGGAACACAGAGTGAGATGATTGCCGAACGATACGGACTGCAACACGTTTCTACCGGTGAGATCTTGAGAGCAGAGATCGCATCTTCAACAGAACTGGGTAAACTGGCCGACTCCTATATGTCTAAAGGGGAGCTGGTACCCGATTGTGTGGTGATTGAGATGCTAGAGGAGCTGATCGCGAAGAAGAGCGATGCAAAAGGGTTCATCTTTGATGGTTTTCCCCGTACGGTTCCTCAGGGAGAGGCGTTGAACCAGTTGTTGCAACGTCATGGTGAAAGAGTGAATGCCGTGATCAGCCTGGAAGTGTCAGATGAAGAACTGATCGACCGCCTGCTCAAGAGAGGTGCCATCTTGGGTCGCGCCGACGATAACCGCCGGACGATTGAGTCCAGGCTCAATGTTTATTACCGTCAGACCGCCCCGTTGAAAGATTTTTATCGGAGGCAGGGTCTGCTGAAAGAGGTTGTGGGAGTTGGATCGATCGACGAGATTTTTGAATCGATTGTGGAAGAGATCGATAGCTTAACCGAAGCATAATGGCTGAAGCAAATTTTGTGGACTATGTCAAGATCTTCTGTCGTTCGGGAAAGGGGGGGCGCGGTTCCGCCCATTTCCGCAGAGAGAAGTATATCCCCAAGGGAGGGCCCGACGGTGGTGATGGGGGCGACGGCGGCAGCATCATCCTGCGCGGCAACCGTAACTACTGGACGCTGCTTCACCTGCGCTACCAGCGGCATATTTTCGCCGGTCATGGAGAGAACGGATCCAAGGCGCAGCGCTCCGGTAAGAAAGGTGAAAGCCGCGTGATCGAGGTGCCCTGCGGCACGGTGGCCTACGACGCCCTCACCGGTGCGTACCTCTGCGACATCACCGATCATGGCCAGGAGGTGGTGCTGCTCAAGGGAGGCCGCGGCGGTCAGGGCAACCAGCATTTCAAGACTGCCACCAATCAGGCGCCACGTTATGCACAACCGGGCGAGCCCTACGAGGAACGCTGGGTGATCCTGGAGCTGAAGCTGCTGGCTGATGTAGGTCTGGTGGGCTTTCCCAATGCCGGCAAATCGACGCTCCTCTCGGTGGTCTCCGCGGCCAAGCCGAAGATTGCCAACTATCCCTTCACCACGCTGGAGCCGAATCTGGGTATCGTGAGCTACCGCGATGGCAAGTCGTTTGTGATGGCCGATATCCCGGGGATCATTGAGGGAGCAAGTGAGGGAAAAGGGTTGGGGTTTCGTTTCCTGCGGCACATTGAACGCAACTCACTCCTGCTCTTCATGGTACCTGCCGATGCTGATGACATACGACAATCGTATGAGATTCTGCTGAATGAGTTGAGGCAATACAATCCGGAGCTCCTGGATAAGAGACAGGTATTGGCTATCTCTAAGTCCGACATGCTCGATGAGGTGTTGATGAGTGAGATCTCTGCAGATCTGCCCGATCTGCCCACCGTTTTTATCTCTTCCATTACCGGTTACGGGATTTCCGCGCTGAAAGATCTCCTCTGGCGGGAGCTCAATTCAGATCATATCATGCCGGTTGCTGCCTCACGTGAGACATTGGTACATCGCAATCTGGATGTGTCGGCACTCGGCTTGGAGGATGACGATCTCCTCCCGGAAGATGAGTCACCGCCCGATGCGGAGGATGAATGGGATGACGAAGAGGAATCTTTCGATCTGGAGGAATGAGAGCGAGCCCATGAGACCCCATCCCCAATATCCAAACCTGTTGCTATTTGACCAGCTCGCCGCAGAGGAGAAAGTGCTCCATTTCTCCACCACCCGTGCTGGAGGCGTGAGCAATGGCTCTTTCTCCTCATTTAACATGGGTAATTTCTCCGATGATGATCCGCTGAAGATTCGGGAGAACCGTGAGATTCTTGCGCGGATGTTTTATCTCACCACGGATCAGTTTATCACTCCCCACCAGACACATGGTACGGGTCTGTTGACAATCGATCAGTCATTCCTTTCACTCAGCAAGGGGGAAGCCATGGAGAGGCTCTATGGGGTGGATGCCACCCTCACCCGCGAGAAAGGTATTTTTCTTTGTGCGACCACTGCCGACTGTGTGCCGATCCTCCTTTACGATAAACAGAAAGAGGTGATAGCTGCCATCCATGCCGGATGGAGGGGCACCGTTGGGCGTATCGTGGAGAAAACGATCCGGGAGATGGCACATCTTTACGGTACCTCGCCGGGCGATCTGCTTGCCGCCATTGGGCCTGCAATCTCAATGGAACACTATGAAGTGGGAGCGGAGGTGAGAGAGCAGTTCAGTCACAATGGTTTCGATCTAAGCGATCCCTCATTGTCCACAACGAAGGGCCTCTCCTCCCGTTGGCACATCGACCTGAAAGAGATCAACCGGCAAGAGCTCCTCCGGTTGGGTGTGCGGGTAGATCATATTGAGAAGAGTGAGTTGTGTACCTATTCACGTGAGGATCTCTTCTTTTCTGCGCGCCGGCAGACAGAGCACTCCGGCAGGATGCTCACAGGCATCATGATGGTTCCCTGACAAAACAAGAAAAGAGAGAAAGAATCGATCCGATCCGCTCTCTCTTCCACTTTCTATCTTAAATCAACGCTGTTCGTTGATGATACCGGTGATACCGTTTTTTGCTTAGTAACGTGCGCTTACCACATCCCAGTCGATGATGCTCCAGAGTTCTTTCAGGTGATCGGCACGGCGGTTCTGATAATCGAGGTAGTAGGAATGCTCCCAGACATCGAATCCGAGTACAGGTGTCAGCCCACTGGTGAGGGGGTTGCCGGCATTGCTTTCTTTCAGAATCGAGAGCTTACCGTTCTGATCTTTGGCCAGCCATACCCATCCCGAGCCAAACAGCGATACGCCGGCGGCATTGAACTCCTCCTTGAACTGGTCGAACGAGCCGAATTGTTCATTGATGGCTTCTGCCAGCTTCCCTTTCGGTACGCCGCCTCCATTTTTTTTGAAGGAGGTGAAGTAGAGGTTGTGATTCAGAGACTGACCTGCATTGTTGAAGATGGCGCCGTCGCTCTCCTTTACAATGGTCTCCAAGTCTGCGTTTTCAAATTTCGTTCCCACAATCAGCTTGTTGAGGTTGTCAATATAAGCCTGGTGGTGCTTGCCATAATGCAGTTCTACGGTCTGTTTACTGATAACCGGCTCCAGGGCATCGGTTGCATAAGGTAATGCTACTTTTTCGAATTTCATATCTACACTGTTTTTAGTTTGTTGATCTTTGTTATTTGCGTTGGATTGGTTGAAGCTGAGCAGTGTCAGCGAAGCAAGTCCACTTAAAAGATAGAGATGAATTGCTTTCATTGTTGTTTGTTTATTTGTTTGGTTACTTAACGAGATAAACAAACAATTTGTTCGCCCCAGGTTGGGGAAATTCTGGATAAAAGAGCTGCTTGACAAGATGCATAAAAGCCTGAATGTTGAAATTCAGGCTTTTATGCATTTATATCTCTTTGATTGTTTCTCTCTATTGCTTGTCAGAATTATTGATAGGATCACGAGGGTCCGTTCCTTCCGGGTCTTTTTCTTTCTCTTTCTCTTTCTCTTCCCTTTTCGCATGATCCTTACCCTCTTCTTCAGTGGTATCAATGAACACCGAATCATCAGCGCCGGGGGGACGGGAGGGGATCGGTTCATTAGCCACATCTTCAACGTTGCTGTCGAGGATCTCCTGTGAACGGGATACCCACTGACGTTTGCCGAAGATATGTTCCAGGTCGTCTGCATAGATGATTTCCCGCTCCAGTAGGATCCCTGCCAGCTTGGTGTGCCCTTCAGCGTGCTCGCTGAGGATCTGTTTGGCCCGCTCGTACTGCTGGGCGATCATTGCTTTCACTTCTGAATCAATCAGCTTTGCAGTATCCTCACTGTAGGGCTTGGAAAAGGTGTACTCCTGGCCGGTGGAGTCATAATAGCTCAGGTTGGGCAGCTTTTCGCTCATCCCCATGTAGGTGATCATTGCATAAGCCTGTTTGGTAACACGCTCCAGGTCGTTCATCGCCCCCGAGGAGATCTGCCCGATGAAGAGCTCTTCTGCGGCACGTCCCCCCAGCAGGGCGCACATCTCGTCGAGCATCTGTTCCTTGGTGGTGATCTGCCGCTCTTCGGGCAGGTACCAGGCAGCGCCCAGCGCTTTGCCACGTGGTACGATGGTCACCTTCACCAGTGGGTTGGCATGCTCCAGGAACCAGCTGAGCGTGGCGTGACCTGCTTCGTGAATCGCTATCGACCGCTTCTCGTGCTGCGTGATGATCTTGTTCTTCTTCTCGAGCCCCCCTACAATGCGGTCTACCGCATCCATGAAGTCGCTCTTCTGCACAAATTTCTTTTTGCGGCGGGCGGCGATCAGTGCTGCCTCGTTGCAGACGTTGGCAATGTCGGCACCGGAGAATCCGGGTGTCTGGCGTGCCAGAAAATCAAGATCGATTGATTCATCGATCTTGATGGGGCGCAGGTGAACCTTGAAAATCTCCTTCCGGTCGTTCAGGTCGGGTAGCTCCACGTAGATCTGACGGTCAAAGCGGCCGGCGCGCATCAGCGCCTTGTCCAGCACATCGGCGCGGTTGGTGGCAGCCAGGATGATCACCCCGCTGTTGGAGCCGAAGCCATCCATTTCGGTGAGCAGCTGGTTGAGCGTGTTTTCCCGCTCATCGTTCGAGCCGAAGTTGGCATTCTTCCCCCGGGCACGTCCCACAGCGTCTATCTCATCGATAAAGACGATGCAGGGTGCTTTCTCTTTCGCCTGGCGGAACAGATCACGTACCCGTGAAGCACCCACCCCTACGAACATCTCCACGAAATCAGATCCGGAGATGGAGAAGAATGGGACATTGGCTTCGCCTGCCACCGCCTTGGCCAGGAGGGTTTTCCCTGTTCCCGGAGGGCCTACCAGCAGGGCTCCCTTGGGGATCTTACCTCCCAGGGTGGTGTAGTTGCCGGGATTCTTCAGAAACTCCACGATCTCCTGCACCTCCTCTTTCGCTTCGGAAAGACCGGCTACATCCCTGAATGTTACCTTTTGACTGGCATCCTTGTCAAAGAGCTGTGCCTTCGATTTGCCGACGCTGAAAACCCCGCCGCCGGCACCGCCGCCGGCGCCACCCTGCATCCGGCGCATCATCCATATCCAGAAGACAATCAGCAGCAGGAATGGCAAAAAGGTGAGGAGGATACCCCACATCTCGGATGTTGTGTCGAATCTGACTTCGATGTCGTAGTTCTGCTCTGTCTTCACTGCCTCAACAAACTCAGCAATGGCATCGGCCGATGCCCCTTCCACCTGGATTACCGGCGTGCGACCTGCCTTGGAGGCATCCTCACCGAAGATGTGAGGTACTGACTCTTCGCGCACCATCGCATCTGCGGTGCCCTTGTTGTTGTAAATCACAATGCTCTTCACCCGGTTGTCCCGAACATACTCTTGGAACTGTGACCAGGTCACATCTTTCACCGAGCTGTCCTGTCCAAAGAACCACATCCCCATGAGGATGGCCAGTGCAATGGCATAGATCCAATAAGGGTTGATTGGATTTTTGGGATTGGTTCCACCCATATTGGGTCGCAAGGTAGGCTGCTTATCTTTCTTATTGTTTGAATTGTTAGAATTGTTAGAATTGTTCATCTGTGAATTGTTCTTTAACCTATTGGTTGAATCCGTCAGTTCTGACATATATAAATAGATATCGAATCTTTCGGGTGAATAGTAACAAATATGCGGGGATTAAGTTTTATGCGGGAGAGGGAATGCGTTCTGTCTTCGCATCGTCCCAAAGGTTGTCTATGTTATAAAATATACGCAGCTCTGGCAGGAAGATATGCACGATCACGTTGCCGTAATCGATGGCGATCCACTCAGCCTGTTGTTGTCCGTGGATGCGGATCGGCTTCTCGGTTGTCTTCTTGCGGACCATTTCTTCTACTGAGTCGGCCAACGCTGTAACCTGTGTAGGAGTGTTTCCCTCACAGATCACAAAGTAATCGCAAATGGCACCGGCAATACCTTTCAGCCGGATGGAGCTGATGTTCTTACCTTTTTTCTCCTGAATTCCTTCAATAATGCTTTCTACCAGTTCGTTTTTTTCTGTCATTATGAATGATAAGTCTGTTAATCATACAAAGATAAATCGTTTTTTTGTAAGGGTTGCATCCTGAGACAACCTTTCTTCGTTTATCTTCTATTGTCGTGCAAGCAAAAACAGTGCCATATTCTCTGCCCCCATTCGCAACAAACCCCCATCTCTCACAGGTGAAAGGGCTGTGGCTGTCAATCATCTCGCAGCATTCAGAGGGTTTTCAGCTTCAGGTTACGCCAACGTACCTTGATTCCACCGCCATCATGAATCTGCAGGGCTATGCGTCCCTGTGCGGCACCGATCTTCTCGTCGGTCAGGTCTGCCATCTCCTCTCCGTTGAGAAAGGTTTTCACGTTGTCACCCTTCACCAGGATGCGCAGGCTGTTCCATTCGCCCTCTTTCAGGAACTGCTCTTTCTCATCGGGTATCTGTGCCAGCCAGCCGCGGCCGTAGGATTCGTAGATACCACCGGTATCATTTCCTTTGGGTGCTACTTCAACCTGCCAACCGTTGATGGTGGCCACCGGTTCGATGAACGAGCGGATGAAGACGCCGGAGTTGCCGTCAGCCTCCTGTTTGAATTCGAGGGTCAGGTCGAAATCATCATAGTAGGCGCGGGTGGCAAGGTAGCCATACTGCTTGTCGGGGCCGCTTTCACACACCAGCTCTCCATTTTCTACATACCATTTTTCGGTTCCGTAGATCTCCCATCCGGTCAGATCACTGCCATTGAAAAGGCTTACCTCTTGCTTCTTGCGGGGTAGCTCCCTGATCTTGATGTTGCGGAACCAGGCGGCTGAACCGTGATCCTGTAGAGAGATCACCCCCTTGCGGGCCAGGCCATATTCGGGTGCGTTCACCCACTTGCCACTTTCTTTTCTGGCAAACCAGTCGTCACTCCAGGCTTCAAACGCTAACACTTTCTCCCCATTGAGCCAGTGCTCCACGTGCCCATTGTCAAAGATGATTCTGGAGTTGTTCCACTCTCCTGCAGGCTTGATAACTGTTTTGTCAGGGTCGGTGGTGTGCATGGCATAGTCGGCCGCTGTCTTCTGCCAATCCTCCAGTGGTTCGGGGAAGTTGAGCTCATCGATGAGCTGATATTCTGGACCGGTGACATAGGGTACGGCAAACTTGGGATTTTCCACCACATGGTAAAGCACGCCGCTGTTGCCGCCCTCTGCTATCTTCCAGTCCCAGACCAGTTCGAAGTTCTCGTAGATCTTGTCGGTCACAATGTAGCCCTGCGCATCTGATCCCTCTCCTTTCGCCTGGATCATCCCCTCTTCGGCAAACCAGGGGGCTGTGAGCTTCTCTCCGTTGTAGTCGCGCCATCCGTTAAGGGTGCTCCCGTCGAACAGCAGTTGCCATCCCTCTCTAATCTCTTCCGGTGTGAGCATGTTGTCTCTTTTTTCACCACCGCTACAGGCGGTCAATACGGCAATTGTTCCAATTGCAATCAGTAGATTGAATTTTGACATTTTTTTATTTGTATGAATTGATCAATATGTTTTTTCGATCTTCTATCTTTGCAAAGATATTGAATATTTGTATCTTCACCGGCTCAATCAATCGTTTTTTTTTACAGGAGCATAGATAATGGGGAGCGCTCCCGGGAAACATTCCGGATGGTGGGTTACAACCAAACATTGGGATAAGATGTTATTACCTGTCACACGAATGTGGGGAGACTCCTGATAATATAGAGTTTATTTTGGAACATATCGATCTTACGAAGAACCAGGAGATCGCTGAAAAGCGATTTGTTGCCACGGTGGGTTTTTTTGATGGGGTGCATGCAGGACACCGTTATCTGATACAACAGGTGAGGGCGGAGGCTGAGCGACAAGGCGTGCCTTCGGCGGTGATCACTTTCCCGGTCCATCCGCGCAAGGTACTGCAAACCGATTATCAGCCGGCCCTGCTATGTGGGTATGAGGAGAAGCTGGCGCTGCTGGCCACTACGGGAGTGGATTACTGTATCACCCTTCCTTTTACCAGAGCACTGTCACAACTCTCGGCCCGTGCTTTCATGCAACAGGTATTACAGGAGCAGTTGCATGTTTCTACGCTGATGGTGGGCTATGACCATCGCTTTGGGCACAACCGGCAGGAGGAGTATGGCGACTATGTCCGCTATGGTGAGGAGATTGGCATGCCGGTTCTCCGTGCCGAAGAGTTGCTGACCGATGATGGGAAGGTGAGCTCGACGCGTATCCGCAAGCTGCTGAAAGAGGGTGATGTGATGCGGGCCAACAGCCTGCTCTCCTATAAATATACCCTCTCGGGTAAGATTGTGGAGGGGTATCGTGTGGGGCGCACCATTGGATTCCCGACCGCCAATATTCGTTCCTGGGAGCGCTATAAGGTGGTGCCGGCGCTGGGTGTTTATGCCGTGCGGGTTCTGCTGCAGGGAGCACCCTATGAGGGGATGCTTTATATTGGTAAGCGGCCAACACTCCATGCTGATTCGGAGATCAGCGTAGAGGTGAATCTATTCAACTTCAGCGGAAATCTTTACAACCGCTCCCTGACGGTGGAGTTCATCGATTTTATCCGGCCCGATCAGAAATTTGAGACATTGGAGCTCCTGGTTGAACAGATACACAAAGACAAGAGAATTGTGCAGCAGCGGCTGCGGGAAGAGCGCTTAGGTGATCCATCGAGTTGAGTAACTTGAATAGCGGGAAACGATGAAGTGATCTGCACGGTGTGCACCGTCCCCGACAACGGATACCGCCACATGGATAGTGCCACACACCCCATGGCAACATGTGATCGCCCCGGCAGTGAATAAGGAGCAGATGTTACTGATGAGATAGCGTTTCAGTAAATACCCCGCTGGTTGAGTGCTCGCTGGTAACGGGCGGCATTGCGCATGTGCTCGGCATGGGTGACGGCAAAGTTGTGCCGTCCCGAGAGGTCATCTTTCGCACACATGAAAAGATAGTTGTGTTGCTGCGGTGAAAGGGTGGCATCGATGGCCGCAATTGAAGGTATGCGGATGGGTCCGGGCGGTAATCCCTCTCTTTTGTAGGTGTTATAGGGTGATTCCACCTCCAGGTGCTTGTAGAGGATGCGCCGCAATGAAAAATCGCCCACGGCAAACTTCACCGTGGGGTCTGCTTCCAGGCGCATCCCTTTTTTGAGTCGGTTCAGATAGAGACCAGCCACAATGGGGTACTCATCTGCATAGGTAGCCTCCTCTTCCACGATCGAAGCAAGGATGGCGATCTCTACCGGAGTGAGTCCTCTCTCTTCGGCTTTCTTTCTCCGGTTATCGTTCCAGAATCGCTCATATTCTTTCTTCATCCGCTGCATCAACTCCTCTGCATTCATGTCCCAGTAGACCTCATAGGTGTTGGGGATAAACATGGCCAAGATGGTCTCGTTGTTGAACCCAAGCTTCTCCGCCACAGCATGATCGCGCAATGTCTCCAGTAACGTGAGGCTATCGATCATGAGCTGTCCTGCAAGGCGTCCCGCCAGATCTTCCGGGGTCCGTATGTTGTTGAAAGTGATGTTCAGCGGTGCCTGGTTACCCGAGCGCAGCATGCGAATCACGTCAGGCATTGTCATCCCCTCACAGATGGCATATCTGCCGCTTTTCACGCTCCCGGGGTAATTCATCCTTTCTGCCAGAAACCGGAAGATTCTTTCTGAGGGCAGGCCTGCTTTTTCCTTTAACTGAAGAATCACCTCCTCATAGTTACGCTCCTCATCAATGTAGATGTATGCTGTCTCTGCCGGAGAAAAGGGTGCGAAAATGATGCGGTAAGCGTATAGAGCTGCCACCAGCATAAAGAGCAGCACGATTCCTGCTGCCCAAACAATTGGTTTGTATTTTTTTCTTTTGACTCCTTCTTCCATTTCATTGGAACATACGTGAGGGCGAATGCAGCACAAAATTAGGAATATTCAATTGAATTTATCGGTTTTTCTTTGAAAAGTTAAAAACAAACCCGTATATTTGCACCCGATTTTGTCAAGGCACAGGGAAGTGTGGGTGAGTGGCTGAAACCAGCAGTTTGCTAAACTGCCGTACGGGTAACCGTACCACGAGTTCGAATCTCGTCGCTTCCGCAACAGAGTCGGATTACCAGAAACGGAGATCCGGCTTTGTTGTGTCTCATCACTTCTGTCAATCGCCATTCGAAAATATTGATCAAAAATATGTTGTAAAACATATTTTTTGTTGTATCTTTGTATCGATTTGAATGGCAAGCGAGTTATTTGAAATCATTTTAGGT
>JAHDQF010000047.1 GCA_018433945.1 Proteiniphilum sp.
ACACTAATGGAACCAGTCCGCCGTTGGTTCTTCACACAAAATACAAAAAATGAGAATGATTAAAACGAATAATTAACAAGAAATCTGCATATGCGCTAAACAACTTTAGCTTTTACGCTACTGCGGAAATTAGTACAACTGTTCGAAAAGCACCTTCCCATTCACTACCGTAACAGTTGTAAAAGCATTGTCCGCCTGCCCTAATGTAACAAACAGGGTAGCGACAAACAGGCTGAAAGTAATGATAAATCTCCTCATAATCTTTACAAAACTGTCCATTGGACTACAAACCTACGAAAAAGATTAAAGCGGAACGCCACATTTGTAAAAAACAACCGTTAATATTTTCAATATCCCTTAAAAAGGATTACTTTTGCAACGCGAAAAAACAACGTAACATTTTTCATTGAGATATGTCTGCAAATAAAAAGAAAGAATCGCAAGCCGAGAAAAATTTTGAAAATATCGGTGAGGCGCTGACCAGCTCGGAACAGTTCCTGGAAAAAAACCAGCGGTCCATTTTGACCGGTCTGCTGGTAGTGGTGCTGCTGATAGGCGCTTACCTGGCCTACCATTACCTCTACAAGGTACCCCGCAATGAAAAGGCGGAATCGGCACTCTTCAAGGGAGAGCGTTACTTCCAGCAGGGAGAGGATTCGCTTGCACTCTTTGGGAATGGAAACGATTACCCCGGCTTTGAGGGAATCATCTCACAGTACAGCGGCACCCGCCCGGCTGATCTGGCGCATGCCTACGCAGGAATCACCTACAACCGGATGGGGAACCACGAAAAGGCACTTGAGCACCTGAGAAAGTTCAAGGGGGGCGATCTGTTGATCACACCAGCCATCACTGGTGCCATTGGCGATGTATATGTGAACATGGGTGACCATGGAAAGGCCATCGATCAGTTTCTGAAAGCTGCCAAAGCGGCAGAAGACCAGATGTTGACGCCCCTCTACTATAAGAAAGCAGGCAATGTTTACCTGATGGATGGCAAGTATGACGAGGCCATTGAGCTCTTCACACGGATCAGGGAGGAGTATCCCCACACACCCGAGGGTCAGGAGGCTGACAAGTTTATCAAGCAGGCAGAGTTGTTGAAAGAGTCGAAATAAGATGGCAACCGAACTACAGAACCTCTCCTCATACGATCCCCACACGGTACCCTCTGGTGAGGGAAAGAGAGTAGGAATCGTGGTGTCAGAGTGGAACTACTCCGTCACCGGCAACCTGTTGAATGGCGCGTTGAATACCCTGCTCAAGTTTGGTGTGAGAGAGGAGGATATCATTGTGGAGCATGTGCCGGGCAGTGTTGAACTGACCTATGGAGCCAGACTGCTGATCGAAAAAGCGGCAGTGGAAAGTGTGATTATTCTGGGCTGTGTGATCAAGGGTGAGACCCCACACTTCAACTATGTGTGCGATAGCGTGACGCAAGGGTGTACCGATCTGAATCTGCAACAGGAGGTGCCGGTGATCTTTGGTCTGTTGACCACGCTTACACTTGATCAGGCCAAGGCACGTTCGGGTGGCCGGCATGGCAACAAGGGAGATGAAGCAGCCATCACGGCATTAAAAATGATGGCTCTTCACTCCAGGTATCAATAAAAAACAGGGGCAGTTACCAGAGTGGCCAAATGGGGCTGACTGTAACTCAGCTGGCTTACGCCTTCGGTGGTTCGAATCCATCACTGCCCACCAGGTTTGATGTGTTGATGTGATGATTTAATCAACAAATCAGCACATCGGTAAATCATCAAATCAATTTCGCGGAAGTAGCTCAGTTGATAGAGCATTAGCCTTCCAAGCTGAGGGTCGCGGGTTTGAGTCCCGTCTTCCGCTCCAATGAGGAAGTAACGATCGCGGTTACTTCCTTTTTTTTGTACCACAAAACAGCATGAAAGAGTCACCCATATACAGCTCCAACATCCGTGATTTGACGAGGGGTAGCATCTTCCGGCAGCTACTGACGTTGGCTTTGCCGCTGATGGCGATCAGTTTCATCCAGATGACCTACAACCTGGTGGACATCCTCTGGATCGGAAGGCTGGGTAGCAAATCGGTGGCTGCGGTAGGCTCTGTAGGGATGCTGATGTGGATGATGAACTCGGTGGCGCTGATCTCCAAGGTAGGTGCGGAGATTTCCATTGGCCAATCCATCGGAGCCCGCCAACCCGGCCTTGCATCGGTCTATGCCTCGCACACCACGACCATCGCGTTGGCGCTGGGTCTCACCTTCGGCACATTCTTCTTCCTCTTTCCCCATCCTTATGTTTCGTTTTACAACTTAGAGAGCGGAATATCGATTGAAGCGGCAGGTTACCTGCAGATCATTGCAATGGGTATCCCGGTCATGTTTCTGATTCTCAATTTTTCCGGCATCTACATTGGTTCGGGTAGAAGTGACATCCCTTTTTATTTGAATGCCACCGGATTGGTAATCAATATTCTGCTCGACCCGTTGCTGATCTTCGGCTTCGGTCCTGTGCCGGCCATGGGCGTACAGGGGGCAGCGCTGGCCACCCTCCTGTCGCAGGTAACCATATTAATCCTTTTTATCAGTCAGTTGAAACGAAGAAATGGGTTGTTGGGACGTTTCCGCTTCCTGATCCGCCCCCGCAAAAGGTATACGGTCAACATCCTCAAGCTGGGGCTGCCCGTGGCGGCGATGAATGTTTACTTTGCCTTTATCAACATGAACCTGGCACGTACCGCCTCCCTCTATGGCGGGTATCTCGGCATCACCAGCCAGACCACCGGCGGTCAGATAGAAGGGATCACCTGGAACACCTCCAACGGCTTCTCCACGGCATTAGGCAGCTTTGTGGCGCAGAACTACGCGGCGGATAAGATGCAGCGTGCCCATCGCGCCTTCCGTTATACCTTGCTGATGATGGGGCTTCTGGGCAGTGTGGTCACGCTTTTGTTTGTGTTTTACGGGGAGGGCATCTTCTCGCTTTTTGTGCCGGAGCGGGAGGCCTATGTGGCGGGCGGTGACTATCTGCTGATCCTGGGGTTCTCGCAGCTTTTCATGATGCTCGAGATCACCACCCAGGGTATGTTCAACGGTTTGGGGAGGACCACACCGCCGGCCATCGTCAGCATCGTGTTCAACACACTGCGCATTCCGTTGGCCATCTTCCTGGGTACCCGCTTCGGTGTGACCGGGGTCTGGTGGGCCATCTCCATCACTTCTATCTTCAAGGGGATCATCTCATTTTCCTGGTACCTGGTGTTGCGATTGACCAATATCTGAAGCTGGTAATTGCTTAACGTTTCAAATCTTGTATAGTTTTATCTCAGTATAAATATCAATTGTTCAGCAGCCCCTTCTTGATCCATCATTTCTCGTGTCCGTGTTGGTCTGTTCTTGTCATGCGGGTTGACGGGTACAAGTAGAGCATTCTTTCCTTGTTTATTTGGCATTAAATCGATAACCAAGTCCTATCATCAGATTATTCGGCTCTTTGAAACGATATAACTGATAGCCCGTATGTAGGAATATGTTATGAGTAATATGGGTCTTGAGTACAAAAGTTTGGTAAAATGAGCTCGTATCGTCTCCCTTGCACAAAAAGTTTTTTCCAATACCCAGATTAATTGAGAAGATGGGCATGACAATTTCTCCACGCAGTGAGAGCCCTGCCGAAAACTGTTCTCTGAAGGGAGGCCTGTAGAATCTAAGTTTTTCAGGCTCAGATGGAATATATGTATTGGCTATATGCTTGCCGATGTTAGCACTTTCATCAACCTGTAGATCGAGAGAAATACCGGCGCGGAAATAATTGCTGAAATGATACAATGGATTGAAATTCAATCCTGCAATTGCAAACGAGCCCGGAACAAGCATCGGGCTTTGATCTTCAGGGAAGACACCCTTTTTCCTTGTAGCACCATAGACAATAAGGTCATAGGTAATATACGAATGCAATGCGTGATTCTGCGATGGAAAATTGGTGGATCTCTTTTCCGTATTTTTCCCGAAAAAGTGTGCAACACCGATGGAGGCTCCAATTGTATTCACTCCCGAGTTGGGATAACTGGTATTTCCGTTGGAATAGTGTGACACCCCTACCCCGCCACGCAGATAGGTGCTTGGTGTCATTTGCCAGTTCAACAGAAATCCAAGGTTGATATAGGCGTTTATTTTTGAGCCGACAACCATATTGAATGGATTTTTCTCTTCATCATACTTTTTCCAACCGAAAGCTGCTCCAAAGTTCCATTCGTAATCGAAAGACAAATTCGGTGCAATGCTTGCTACCCTTGATGTTTGGAAGATATACACATTGAGAGGATTTCCCAATTCGGAAGAGTTGAAGAATGTATTGTAACCAATGCCAATACCCTGTATGGCGTATGGAAATAATTTACCCGAATAGGTATCGGGAGCAAACCTGAACCCATATTTCAGATGACCGGAAAGTGTGGTGTTTATTTTCCTCCCTGCCTGATTAGAACCTTTAAAGAATTCATGCGTAGGGAATGTGTATCCGGGTTTGAGATCAGCGCCTAACATGTGTATGATTTTTCTTGAAGTAGTATCATTTCCACCGGCAAAAACATCTATGATGATGCACATCAACAACAAGCAGCTTATGATGATTTTTCGTATCGTCTTATTTATCCTCATCCAACACTTTTTTCAAGATAAAATAATCTACCGGCCGGCTACTGTAAAGTTCTCCTGAAAAAACACGTTTTTTGTCTGTCTTGGGATTGGATATAAAAACCTTGTAAGGTACGGAATATTTTTCCAGTACATTGAAAACGGATATTTCACTTTTATCAAACCCGTCAATAGTTACATCAACGTATAATTCCTTGTCTAAGTTTGTTTCAAGTCTCTGGTAATTAAGCCCAAAGAAAACTTTGGTATGATTACACACAGGTTGTGCGTCAACTATATCCGGGATGGTTATTTGAGGGAGCGTGGTGCCAAGCAACCGCTTGAACAATTCTTCTTCCCAGAGCATCGTGGGGTCATAAAAGTGAATTTCACGTGCAGATTTTCGAAACGGATAAACCACAAAGGTTACAGGTGCAGAGAGCTTGTTGTTAATTATGATGGATTCCATCTCTTTTAAGTTCCCTTCATGAATTTCAAACTTATCCCAATCATACACCACGCTATCTATCTGATATTTACTCGTGGGCGCCAGCAGGAGCTTGATCTGTTGTTCTTTGTAATCATTGCCAACTTTTATCAGCATTGTCACATCCTCATTCATGAGATTTTCATTGAGTGTAAGCTGTAGTTTGTTGCCGCCTCTTTTCTCTACACGGAAATCTATAAAGTCGCTTAAGCAATGAACAATAGCCGGTTCTTTTTCCCCGAAAGGAAAAGAGGTGGGTTCGCCATCGAGGGTATATGCCCGGGTTGTAAATGGGGCGCCCATAAAAGAAACAATCTCAAGTAGCCTCCAGTTGTCTGACTTAAAATTGATTTCCTTTGTATTGTCAGTTTCCGAAATTGCAACATCCATTTGTTCTCCGGGAAGAAAATCTTCCACAAAAACATCGCTATTGCAACCGGACTGGAATATCAGCATGCTTAAATACAGTAGTTTGTGTATTTTAATTTCCATATGCTTTTCTATAAAAAACCGACAGGCATTTCTATGATGGTCAGCCCACCCTGTAATTTATATCCGTTTTCTGCCTCTTCCATCTGTATCACTGTTTCTCCATCTATTCTGACGATTTCATCTACGCGCTCAGGCATTGAGGTCTCAAAGCCCAGATTGAGATTTTGATTTAACCGGTGAAGTGCATAATCGGGGATTGTCAACATATAGCTGGATACAACAGGTGTTGTTGATGTCTCATCAAGCACTGGTTTCCCCTCTCTATCAACAAGATACGATAATACCAAGTGGTATCTATCATCCTTATTCATGAAATGGTAGTTTCCTTTTCCTCTCACCTTCAACACATAATCGGTTAATGAGCTCCATTCTCTATTAACTAGATAAATACCTCGTTCTTTGTTGTTTACGAAGACAATAAACTCTATGTTCTTCAATGTGGGAGGAAATTCCGCATCTTTGTTTTCGAGAATAGATTCAGAGATCCTTAGCGTTTCATAATTGTCGGTTATTTTAATTCTGATTTTTTGAGATTCATTGGTTGCATTGTCGGTGACGGTAAGCACTGTCTTACCGGTAAGCAGGCCGCGAATAGCAATCATCCCTGATGGGCTTGACCATCCATTCTCTACTTCGGCGGATAAGAGAACCGGATTTTGAACTTCAAGCGTGTATTTTCCGCTGCCTGTTTTGGGAGCAATCATAACGGTTCCATGAATGGGTACTTCACGATAGTCATCGTAGAAAGAGAGCGATTGACGCTCTGCCTTATCACAGCTTGTGATCAACACAAGAATAATGATGAATGGGAAAAGCAATCTGCTTTTTTGACGGGTATTCATATTGATAAAATATTTTTTAAAGATTGGTCCATTACTTTGTGTATGCAACCTTACAATGAAAATCAACTATTGTCATAGACGCAGAATATGAAGCATTGCTGCATGAAAAAATGTTAATAAAGACTAACCTTGCCAATTTCTCTGCCCGATGATAGGAATTGATTACCTATGCCGGGTATACTCAAACATCAGTATCCATGCAGAAAAAGGCCGATGTCGGAGACCGGGAAGTTGAAATGGTTTGCCACGTAGGAGTTGACCATTTTTCCGGCATAGAGGTAGAATCCGGAGGCGAAGCCCCGGTCGAAACAGGCAAAATGCGCCACACCGCCACAATCGCCCATGGCGGTGAAAAGAGAGACAAAGATGTTGCTTAAGGCGATGGAGGCGGTACGCGCCACGCGTGAGCTGAGGCTCATCTCGCAGAAATGGAGCACCCCAAATTTCTCGAAGATGGGCGGATGATCCGGCAGGCAGGCTTCCATGGTGGTTTCAAAACAGCCTCCCTGTGCCATCCGCAGGTCGATGACCAGCGAACCCTCCTTCATCTCCCGGATCAGGTCGGCAGAGATGTGGTAAAAATGGGTTTTGTTGATGTACTGCATGGCGCCGATCACCACATCGGCCGAGTGAAACACGTTCCTGAGGACGTTTGGCTGGAGGGTGGAGGTGAAGAGGGAACTGCCCAGTTCATGCCGGATGGTACGCAATTTAGTGATATCGTCGTCGAACACCTTCACCGAGGCACCCAGCGCCAGTGCTGCACGGGCAGCCATGGTGCCGGCCACACCGGCGCCGATGATCACCACTTCGGTGGGTGATACACCCGGAATGCCGCCAAGAAGGATCCCCTTACCGCCATGGGCATTGCTTAACAGCTCCGCAGCCAGCGTGATGGAGGAGGCCCCTTCGATCTCTGAGATGGCCGTTACGAATGGAGATACGCCACTCTGGTCGTAGAGCAGCTCATATGCCAGTGCGTTGATTCGTTTCTCCGCCATTTTTTCCAGGAGGGTGGATGAGAACATGTGCAGGTAGAGAAATGAGAAAACGGTAGTGCGAGGCCGCATCATCGCCACCTCCTCCTCCGTGGGAGGCATGATCTTCAGGATCAGATCGGCCTGGAACACCTCTGCGGCGGTCTCCATGATCTCAGCGCCCGATTCGGCATAGTAACGGTCGGAGTAGTTGATGGGCAGCCCTGCGCCTGCTTCGAGTAGAACCCTGTAACCGGAGGAGACCAACAGTGCCACGGTCTCGGGTGTGAGTGCCAGGCGACGTTCGGTTTCATCTTTCTCGCGTGGGATTCCGATCACGGTTGTGAACCGGGGGGTATCAGTTTTTTGTTGCAGCTCCCTGACAAAGAAGGAGGTACTTTTTAGCGGATCGTACATGGTCTTATCTGTTCCTGTTTTTCAATCGTTCTGCAATGGCATCTACTGTCAGCTGAATCTCCTCATTTGTGATCATATGATCTGTGGGGAAGATGATCTGTGCATTTTTGTAATAACGCTCACGCTCAGCCAAATGTTCCCGGATAAAGGGAACCAGTTCCTCCGGCTTCTTCTCCCTGAGCAGCGGTCGCACTGTCTTTGATGCGCGCAAACGAGCTGCCAGCTCTTCAGGGTTGGCCTGGATATAGATGGTGACACCGGCCCGGTTCATCACCTCCATGTTGTCAAAGAAACAGGGAGCACCACCACCGGTGGAGATCAGCACATTCTCAAAGGCAGCCACCTCCAGCAGGGCCTGGCGCTCAATCCTGCGAAACTCCTCCTCTCCTTTTCCAGCAAACAATTCGGCGATGGATTTGCGATATTTATTCTGGATATGCACATCCAGGTCAATAAATGAGAGGGATAACAACTTTGCCAGCCGCTTGCCGATGGTGCTCTTGCCGCACCCCATGTATCCGATCAGAAATATTCGTTCCATATTTAAGCGATAAGCGATAAGTCTTTTGTCTGGTTCTTACATCTTCACAACAGCGGTGCAAAAAGGCGTACCAACGATTCAAAAAAACGTTTTGTCACGGGGCGTTTCGACCATTCTCTCAGAGAAATCATCTCACTGTGACGCTGATCTTCTATAAAGATATCCGCTGCCTGCTGTGCCAGCTGATCATCATAGATAAACGCCTCCACTTCAAAATTCTGTGCAAAACTGCGTGAATCGAAATTCGCTGATCCGATCAGGGTGAGCGAGTCATCGAAAACTATCATCTTCGCATGCAGAAAACCTTTCCGATACTGATAAATTTTCACACCCGTGCGCAGCATTTCCTTGAAGTAGGAGCGTGATGCCAACTGCACCAGCTCCACATCAGATCGCTCCGACAGCATCAGTCGCACATCCACACCGCGCAGTGCGGCAGCCTTAAGTGCATCGACCATGCCATCGGGCGGTAAAAAATAGGGCGTTTGGATGAAGATTGATTTTCGGGCCTCATAGATAGCCTGGGTGATGCCGAATGAGATTTCGTTCTCCTGGCTCAGGGGCCCGCTGTTGACAATCTGCATGGGGCAATTGCCGAATTTATCGAGCATGGGGAAATAGTTGCGGGAGGTAATGAGCGTTTGGGAGACCAAATACCAGTCGATCAGAAAGACCGATTGCAATCCCTGCACTCCCTTGCCTTCGATACGGGCGTGGGTGTCGCGCCAGCATCCCCAGTCAAAACCAGAGATATAACGGTCGGCAATATTCATTCCACCCGTGTAACCTATACGGCCGTCGATCACCACTATTTTCCGGTGTGTCCTGTAATTGAGTCTCGAGGTAAGTGCCGACCAGGTCAGTTTCAGGAAAGGCTCCGTTTCAATACCGGCCATCCTGAATTCCTCGAAGAATCTCTTTTCCGTTTTCCGCGAACCAAAACTGTCGTAGATGACACGCACCTCCAATCCTTCTTTGGCCTTTCGGATGAGGGCCTCCTGGAACTTTCTCCCGATCTCATCATCGAGGAAAATATAATATTCTACGTGAATATGTTTCTTCGCCTTCTCGATATCCGCAAGAAGATGATCAAATTTATCCTTCCCGTTTGTAAAAAGCTTTACATCATTCCCCCCGAGCAAGGGGGTATAATCCATGTTTTTCAGCAGGCTCACGAGGTTGGCATGTGCTTCGGGAACGGAGACTTCTACCGGTGTTTGCATCTCATCCAGCGGGCGTTTCTTCAGCTTACTGTACATCCTTTTGGAGATGACATGTCTTTTGGTAATTTCCTGTCCGAAAAAGGCATACCAGATGATGCCGATAAAAGGCAGAAAAACAACCGCCAGTATCCATGCCACTGTCTTGATGGAATTCCGGTTCTCCGAAATCACCACCACCACGATACTTACCACGGTGAAGAGGTAGAGTATCTCCATGATCAGGATAAAGGTATCATTAATCTGCATAACTAACTATCATCGATATTTCCCGTCACTGATATCTTCCAGAATATTCTGGTAAGAGTGGTAACGGCTTTCACTGATATAATGATCTTCCACGGCTTTCTGTACGGCGCAGCCAGGCTCGTTCAGGTGCAGACAGTTGTAATATCTGCAATGCTGTGAGGTTTTGAATATCTCAGGAAAGTAATGTGACACCTCTGCAGGGACCATGTCGATGGTTCCAAAACCTTTTATACCGGGGGTGTCAATGATAAACCCCCCGTTATTCAGTTCGATCATCTCAGAGTAGGTGGTGGTATGCATTCCTTTGTGATGGTAACCGGAGATCTCCCCTACTTTCTGCACGTTCTCGGCCTTCAATGCGTTGATGATACTCGATTTGCCTACGCCGGAATGACCTGCCAGCAGGATAATTTTTTCTTTGGTTATTTCTTTGATCTCCTGCAATCCTTCGCCTGTGACCAGGGAAGTCTTTACACAACGGTATCCGATAACGTTGTAGAGGCGGATCAACCCATCCAGATATTCGATATCTTCTCCATTATACAAATCGATCTTGTTAAAAACAAGGACAACCGGCACGCTGTACGCTTCGGCAGTGACCAGGAACCGGTCGATAAACACCGTGGTCGTTTCGGGATAACGCACCGTAATGCAAAGTAATGCCAAATCGATATTCGCCGCCAGAATATGGGCATGTCTGGAGAGGTTGGATGCCCGCCGGACGATGTAGTTCTTCCGTTCCGCAATATCGGTGATGAAAGCAGTGCCATCCGGGTTCACCTCAAGACGCACCCGATCGCCCACCACCACGGGACTGGTGCTACGGATCCCTTTCAACCGGAAGTTTCCCTTGGCGCGGCAGAGCAGGGCATTGCCCTGCTCATCACGTACCAGGTACCTGTTCCCGGTATTTCTGATTACCAGTCCGCTGCGCTGTTGCAGTTCCTCCTCACCGCAGGCTGAAGTCATCAAACGGTCAGTATTTCTTTTTCTTTCTCGGCGAACATCTCATCCACCTTCCGGATATATTTATCGTGCAGCTTCTGCAGTTCATTTTCGCCATCCTTGCCCATATCCTCTGGCATCCCCTCTTTCACCGCTTTCTTGAACTCATCAATCCCTTCGCGGCGAGCATTGCGGATACTGATCTTAGCCTCCTCAGCCTCCTGTTTGGTCTGCTTCACCAACTGGCGACGCCGTTCCTCCGTAAGAGGTGGAATACCCAAACGAATCACCTCCCCATTGTTCTCAGGGGTGATACCTACGTCGGAATCGAGGATCGCTTTCTCAACCACCTTAAGCATCTGCTTCTCCCAGGGCTGTACCATGATGGTCTTGGCATCGGGGGTAGTGATGGTAGCCACGTTGGATAGGGGCACATGGCTTCCGTAATACTCCACGCGTATGCCGTCGAGGATATGTGCATTGGCACGTCCTGCGCGGATGCGGGAGAAGGTCTCTTCGAGAAACTCGAGACTCATCTGCATTTTCTCCTCAGCTTCTTTCCTGATTGTCGTTGTATCCATATGTAACTTAGTTTGTTGTTTGTGGAAACAAAAATAGTGAAAATCTTTTAAATTGTACGCTTTTCCGTTACCATAATCATGTGTTTAATCGGTTACTTTGATTGTTTTCAATATATTCTGAAATAAGTCGTTTGACATAATTCACAAGTTGTTTTTGCCTGTACCGAAACCAATCTTCGCGGTATTCTGAATTGTGAATATATGCATTGAAACGGGCAAATGGTTTTTTACGATTCAGGATATCGAGTAATTCCCCGGCTACCTGCTTGTCTTTCAGCTGACGGGCAAACGCCTCCATGATGGCGAATGATTCGGATGAATCTATCGGATTAAACGTCCAATACTTCTCCCACGTGAGGTATTTGAACGCAATCTCACCGGGAGAGATGTCCTCATCTTCATCATCTTCATCCTCATCTTCAGGTTCGATGGGCATGGAGGGGTGATACCAATCGATCTCCAACGTATCCGGATTCAGAAAGCTGATCAGTCCGGCCGAAAGGTTATCGGCAATTTCGCGGACAGCTTCGTCATAAACTCCGGGTATTTCAATGTCTTCTTCATCCAATTCTTCAACGTATGGAGCAATGTCCGATTGCATAAAATCGAAGATTTTTTGCAAGGCTTTCCTGTCGTCCCGTATCATCCGCAGGTGTTGCAAGATCTCATCCAGTAGTTTTTCCGCATTCATACATCAATATAAATCAATAGAGTAAGAATATTTATATGGATATTATGTAGTAGAATTCAGGCGACACTCACCCGGTAACTCCGGCACTATCCGGCCCATTTTTTAGTCTTGTGCATGTTTCACCCCGTAAAAATACTTTTTTTTTGCCCAAACAAAAAGAATCTGCTATTTTTGTTGCACACGATAATGTACAATAAAAAATAAAGTTATGAGAGTAATTAGTTCATCAGAATTACGAAACAATATGAAAAAGTACCTCGATTTGGCTATGGATGAGAAGATAATTATCCAGAGAGGAAGGAACGAAACTTTTGTTTTAACACGGGAAGAATATTTAGAGCCGGATGAAGATTTAAGGCGCGCCATTAGTGCGGAGGAACTCCTTGAGGGTATGGAAGAAGATGTGAAAGTGACCTCTTCTGCCGGTACCTCCATATGAATTAATTTGGACGTACTATTTATATATATTACATTTGTAATACAAAGTAAAAAAATGTACAACAATGAAATCAAACGTAGAAAAAAAACAAACGGCTTTTAGGCTAAATGCTGATTTGCTTGATAAACTGAAAAAAGAAGCGAGAAAAAGAAATAGAAGCCTAAGCAATTATGTAGAATGTATCCTCATGGAGAGCGTTTATAATGAACCGAACGAAACTACTTTGGCAGCAATGAGAGAAGCTGAAAGTGGAAACGAATTGGAAACGTTGGATTTAGATAATTTCAAAAATTATGTGGCATCATTATGAGGATTTTAAAACAGACAAGCCAATTCAAAAAAGACCTGAAAAGAATTCAGAATAATCAAAAAAAGATTGCTGGCTTGGAAGTCGTGCTTATGTTATTAAGAGAAACAGGCACATTACCCTTGAAATATAAACCTCATTTATTGAAAGGCAATTACAAAGGATATATGGAATGTCATATAGAAGACGATTTTTTGCTTATTTGGATTGATGAGAGTGAGGATGTAATTAAACTAATAAGATTAGGAAGCCATTCTGAATTATTCAAAGAATAATTTATTCCATTACGTTTTAGACATAAAAGTTTCTTTTTCCAGTCGCCAAGAAAGATCTTGCCCACCCAAACAGCCCCGGTTACGCTTCGGATCAGCAGTGAACCAGCGTGCCGATATCTTCTCCTGCTATCACCTTCAGCAGGTTGCCGTAGGTATCCATATCGAAGACCACAACGGGCAGGTTATTCTCTTTGCATAACGTTGTAGCAGTCAGATCCATTACCTTGAGCCCCCGGCTGTAAACCTCATCGAAGGTAATGGTTTTGAATTTGGTGGCTGTGGGGTCTTTCTCAGGATCAGCTGTGTAAACTCCGTCCACACGGGTTCCTTTGAACATGGCATCGGCTTCAATCTCGATACCCCTTAATGCAGAAGCTGTATCAGTGGTGAAAAAGGGGTTTCCGGTTCCGCCGGCTATGAGGGCAATCTCGCCATTTTCCATCGCCTCGATCGCTCTCCACTTGGAATATAATTCACCCACAGGTTCCATGCGTACAGCCGTGAAAACACGGTTTTTCTGTCCTGTTGCTGTGAGCGCAGAGCTGAGGGCAAGACTGTTGATCACTGTGGCCAGCATTCCCATCTGGTCGCCCTTTACCCGGTCGAATCCCCTGGAAGCGCCGCTCAGTCCCCGGAAGATATTTCCGCCGCCAATGACAATGCCTATCTCCACGCCTTTTTGTGCCACTTCGCGTATCTGCGCTGCGTATTCATCCAGCCGCGTCTCATCTATTCCGTATGGCCTGTCGCCCATCAGCGACTCTCCACTGAGTTTCAGTAATATTCTGTTGAATTCCATATCTTTTTAAATTATCAGTGTTTGATCAGCTTTCAGCGTTCTGTACCCAGCGATCAGTGATCAGCGGTCAGTGATCAGCAATCAGTTTTCAGCATTCAGCGATCAGCTTTATACGTTGGTTCTTTTATTTCAGCTTACAGCTCTTATTTCTCATTCACAAAAGCGACCTCCTTAAAAGCATACTTCCGCATTTCATCACTCTCCAGCGTTCTCAATATCAGGTGTCCGGAGGGCAATACATCTTCAATCATCGCCTGAAACCTGCCCTCGCCGTCTTCAAACCAGTAATAATCATTCACGCGATAGAGATCGAGCATATACTCATCTTCGATGACTCCCGTTTCGCCATGCTGAAATTCACGATACAACAGGAAGAACTCCCGCATAAAGAGGTCGAGTATATATTCCCTGTCCTGTTCCGATCCTGTAATTTGACGCAACGACACAGGATTAGGCAGCTCAGGAGGAAAGAATTGCTGATTGACATTGATGCCGATGCCGATGACTGAATTTTCGATATGCCTACCTTGAATATCGTTCTCAATAAGTATGCCGGCAATCTTTTGATCTTTCCAGTAGATGTCGTTGGGCCATTTGATGCGAATGTCGTTGGCGAAATGATCGAGTGTGTTTTTGACTGCCAGTGAGGCGATGCGGGAGAGAATAAACTGTTCGTTTGCCGCTACATCTTTGGGATATATAAGCAGGCTGAACAACAAGTTTTCTCCTTTCGAGGAAAACCAGGATGTACCCATTTGCCCTCGTCCCCCGATCTGATACTCAGCTATCACAAGCGACCCCTCTTCCGGATGCTGTTCTCTGACAGTTTCTTTCAGATAGAGGTTTGTCGATTCCACTTCGTCGACCCTGATAATCAGGCGGTCTTTACTTAATAGATCCATAATATTGCTGTTGTAGTTTTTTGGGTAATTTCATCATCACTTCCTCCACGGAATGATTGATCCACTTTTTGATTTCATTTTCCGGCATATCGCCATCCAGATAGAGGGTGTTCCAGTGTGTCTTGTTCATATGAAAAGCACATTCCACGCAATCATAGTCCTCCCGTAACTTTACTGCTTTTTCGGGATTGCACTTCAATGTAATGCATATCCTGTCGGCATCGGTAGGGATCATGGCAAACATCTTGCCCATCACCTTCAACACGATGGTGGTCTCATCGAAAGGAGTGGAAGCTTCTGCACCTTCAATAGACAGACAATAATCAAAAAGCTCCTCTATATTCATCGTTTTGCAGAATCAAGCAGATCTACACCTTTATGTTTCATTTACAGGAAGGGTAAAAACGCATCTTCAATATGCTCCAGTTCAAACTGTTGTTGATTCCAGACGATGGAGACAATATCGAAGCGGACGGGCTCGTCGATTTTATGGGTGATTAAATAATAATGTGCCGCTTCAATCATGCGTTTCATCCGCCGTTTCCCGATGAAATCTTCGGGATTACCCCATTCGGTGGAGGTACGGGTTTTCACCTCCACAAATACAATATAGCCTTCGTGCGCAGTGATGATATCCACTTCATACCCCAGAAAGGTCCAGTTACGCGCTATAATGCGGTGACCTTTGGAGGCCAGGTAGTTCACCGCGGCCTCTTCGCCTTTCCATCCCAACTCATTGTGTTCAGCCATCTTTTTAACGGCAAAAAAGCCCCATAAACGTCGTAAAAATACAAATTTAGGTTGTAAATACTTCTTTTTGGTGAAAATATTTTGTTTTTTTGTACCAGCAAAGAAAAAGCGACCGTTTCAGGGGTTTTAAAACAGGGTGCTTCCGACCGGAAATTCAAGAAAAAAATTACCACATGTTAAATGATGCATATTTTATGCGCCAGGCATTACAGGAGGCGCACACTGCCTTTGAGAAAAATGAAATACCCGTGGGAGCGGTGGTTGTCGTGAACCAACGTATTATCGCCCGCGCCCACAATCTCACCGAGCTGTTGAACGATGTAACGGCCCATGCCGAGATGCAGGCGATCACTGCTGCTGCCAATGTACTGGGCGGCAAATATCTGACCGACTGTACCCTGTATGTCACAGTAGAGCCTTGTCCCATGTGTGCCGGCGCATTGCGGTGGGCACAACTGACGCGTCTGGTGTACGGTGCCACGGACGAGAAACGGGGATATTCGCGTATCTCACCCCACCTGCTTCACCCAAAGACGGTTGTTACCCCGGGTGTTATGGCGGAGGACTGCGCCGATTTGATGCGGCTCTTTTTCGCCCGTTTCAGATAATCCGGCACAACCCTTCCCATCTGCAAGTTACACTGGAGGGAAAGCCATCTTTATCTGAATAAAATAAAACAGCCTGTGATCCGTCGTTAATTTTTCAAAAATCACCTCTTTTTCAATGGGAAACACATTTTTATGTAATCATTTACTGATGTTTCGCAGTTAAAAAAGGTGTTGATAATCAGAGAATAAAAAAATAAAAAAGCAGCATATTTTAGCTAATATATCATTGAAAATGATTATCTTAGCAACTGGATACAAAACCAATAAAATATGCTGCAGGACAAAGATATTAAAAAGATTCAAGAGTTGAA
>JAHDQF010000071.1 GCA_018433945.1 Proteiniphilum sp.
GCGATCAAGAACGGACAGAACCCCTTTGAGGTCCTTCAGGTTATTGCAACCCTTTCTCAAGCGTAGTTTCAAGTATAGCATAGTGATTGACGAATAGTCAGGACTCTCTGTCTATGACAGGGGGGACCTGAGTAGTTACGAAAATTACCCTGCAACCGGAGGGGAAAATATGCGACTTTGTGTATGCAGACGGGAAAGCACAAGTTAAAGTCGATCAGGTGAATATCTATGATATTTTGGTCATTGAATAAACTGATAACAATGAAAAAAACAATCCACACACTCACCTTTTTGGTTTGCTACACTATAAGTGTGGTACTGACAGGCTGCCAACCGGCTAAAAGTGTAGAGCCGCCGGCTCCGCTATTGCCGGTACCGTCTGAAAACCAGCTTGCCTGGCACGAAATGGAAATGAATGCTTTCATTCATTTCACGACCAATACTTTTACCGGTAAGGAATGGGGATATGGCAACGAAAGCCCTTCCCTCTTCAATCCTACCGAATTGGATGCTGACCAATGGATATCCGTTTTGAAAGAGGCCGGATTCAAAGGGGTGATCCTGACATGCAAGCATCATGATGGTTTCTGCCTGTGGCCTTCCGAATATACGGAACACTCCGTTAAAAACAGTCCCTATAAGAACGGGAACGGTGATATCGTGAAAGAAGTGAGCGATGCCTGCAAAAAGCATGGCCTGAAATTCGGAGTGTATCTGTCTCCATGGGATCGTAATCATGCTGATTATGGAAAACCCGAATATATCACTTATTACCGGAATCAGTTGCGTGAATTACTCACAAACTATGGAGACATTTTTGAAGTGTGGTTTGATGGCGCCAATGGAGGGACCGGTTGGTATGGCGGTGCCAACGAAGAACGCAGAATTGACAGAGAAACGTATTATGATTGGGAAAACACCTTTAAAATTGTGCGTGAATTGCAACCAAATGCGGTTATATTTTCTGATGCCGGCCCTGATATCCGTTGGATAGGAAACGAGAGAGGATATGCAGGTGAAACCAACTGGAACACAATCACTCCGGATACTTTATACCCTGGAAAAGCAGGAATCCAGAAACTTTTGAACACCGGTTCAATCGACGGCTCCCACTGGATTCCGAGCGAGGTGGATGTATCCATCAGGCCGGGATGGTTTTACCATGCAGAAGAAGACTCCCTTGTAAAAACACCTGAACAACTGTTCAATATCTACCTTAATTCAGTAGGCAGAGGGTCGGTGTTATTATTGAATATCCCACCCGACAGAAGGGGGTTGATCCATGAGAACGATATCCGGTCGCTTCAAGGTTTCAGGAAACTGCTTCATGAGGCCTTTTCGAATAACCTGGCAATCGGGGCAACAGTGAAAGCAAGCAGTTATCGAGGTAAATCGTCCCAATTTTCACCTGAAAACCTGATTGACGGAGATAAAGAAACCTATTGGGCAATGGACGACGATGTAATGACGGGTAGTTTCGAACTGGAATTCAGTGAACCTCAAACGGTTTCCTACGTCCTCTTGCAAGAATATATTCCTTTGGGTCAACGGATCAAATCATTCCGCGTCGAAGTGTGGAACAACGATGAATGGGAGACAGTGTCCGAAGCCACAACCATCGGGTACAAAAGAATTTTGCAGATAAACCCTGTAAAAACTTCAAAAATAAGAATCCATATCACTGATTCAAAAGCCTGCCCGGTCATTTCAAACGTTGAAATTTATGAATAAGCTGTGAGAGGAATCCGTATGAAACTTTTATCTACCCTCCTTGCCGCTGCGACATTGCTTTCCTGTACTGCATCAGTTAAAACGACCCAGGAGCTTGCCTTGCGGTTCAACACTCCGGCCACGGTCTGGGAGGAGACCCTGCCTCTCGGCAACGGACGAATCGGCATGATGCCGGATGGTGGTATTGACAAAGAGCTTATTGTGCTCAACGACATTACCATGTGGTCGGGCAGTGAAGACCCCGAAGCACTGAATCCCGAAGCACTCACTTACCTGCCGGAAATCAGGGAACTGCTGCTTACCGGAAAAAATGAGGAAGCACAACGCATGATGTACAATCATTTCCGGTGCGGCGGGCTCGGTTCTGCTTTCGGCAAGGCGAAGGATGCACCCTACGGTTGTTTTCAAATGCTGGGAAACATGCATATCAGCTATTCCTATCCGCAAACGGAAGATGTACGGAATTATGTGCGGAGACTTACGCTCAACGATGCAGTGGCGTCCACCTCATTTACAAAAGGTGAAACCACTTATACGCGCGAGTATATCGCATCACACGCCAGCGATGTACTGGGTATTCGCGTAGCTGCCGACAAAAAAGGTTCGGTTTCATTTGAAGTGAGCCTGAGCCGTCCCGAGCGGGCAACCATATCGGTGAAAGAGAATACCCTCATCATGGAAGGGCAGCTCAACGATGGATACAATACAGGCAAAGGGGTCCGTTACCTTACCAAAGTACAAATCGTGAACAAAGGCGGAGAACTGGCTGCAGGTGACAATACCCTGACCATCACCCATGCCGATGAGGCGGTCATCATTGTCTCTACCTCCACTGATATGCTCGATAAAAACTACAGGTCAACGATAGACAGTTTGCTCGAACAAGCAAAAAACCTCTCGTTCGAAAAAATGAAACAGGCACATGTTGCCTCTTACCGAAAAAAGTTCGACCGCGTAGAGCTCCGGTTGGGCGAACAAGACAACACCACACCCACCAACGAGCGCCTGGAGGGGTTCCAGACGGATGATGATCCGGCATTTGTCGCCCTCTATTTTCAATACGGCCGTTACCTGATGATCTGCGGTACCCATGAAAACTCGCTCCCACTCAACCTTCAGGGCCTGTGGGCCAATCAGGTACAGACCCCCTGGAACGGTGACTACCACCTGAATATCAATGTACAGATGAACTATTGGCCGGCGGAAGTATGCAACCTGTCGGAACTGCATAAATCCCTTATCGATTTCACCCAATCAATGGTACCGTCGGGAGAAGCTACCGCCCAAACGTTTTACGGTGCCGACGGATGGATGGCTCACATGATGAGCAACCCGTGGAAGTTCACTGCCCCGGGCGAACATGCTTCGTGGGGTGCCACCATGACAGGAGGAGCATGGCTTTGTGAACACCTTTGGGAGCACTATGCCTTTACGCAGGATAAGGAATACCTACGTGCTGTTTACCCGGCTCTCGCCGGTGCAGCGCAGTTCTTCCTCTGCAGCATGATTGCCGAACCCAAAAACGGCTGGCTTGTTACCGCTCCCTCATCGTCGCCCGAGAATGCTTTTTACATGCCCGGAAGCAACAATCCCGTGTACGTGTGCATGGGCCCAACCATGGATGTCCAGATTGTAAAGGAATTGTTTACCAATGTCCTGTCGGCGGCAGAAATTCTCGGCATCGAAGACAAGACAACCGCCAATATCCGCGAAGCGCTGCCGAAACTTCCCCCGATGCAGATCAGTCCCAACGGTTATTTGCAAGAGTGGCTCGAGGACTATCAAGAGGTGGACCCTGAGCACCGCCATGTTTCACACCTCTACGGATTGTACCCGTCGAACCAGATATCACCCAACACCACACCTGAACTGGCAGCAGCGGCTCGCGAAACGCTGGAGCGCCGTGGCGATGCCGGAACCGGTTGGTCCCGTGCATGGAAAATAAATTTCTGGGCACGCCTGCATGACGGGAACCGGGCTTACAAACTGCTCAAAAGCCTGCTGGAACCCACTTCCGGGAATGAAGTACAAATGAATCACGGGGCCGGAACGTACCCCAATCTGTTCTGCGCGCATCCACCGTTCCAGATCGATGGCAATCTCGGCGGCACTGCAGGAATTGCTGAAATGCTGATTCAAAGTCAGGACGGATACATACAACTTCTTCCAGCACTACCTGATAACTGGTCAGCCGGTAGTTTCAAAGGCCTACGTGTACGCGGCGGCGGCGAAGTAGATGCAACCTGGAGCAACAACCGACTGTCCTCGGCGACCATCAAGGCGATAACCGGCAATACATTGAGCGTGAAAGTTCCCGATTATGTGGCTGCAGTAAAACAAAACGGAAAAGAATTAACCACAAAAAACGGTTATGTTTCGGTAGTGTTGAAAGCGGGACAGGAAGCAAAGCTGAAGTTTATTCAATAGTTTTTTTGCATACGCTTGCTGTATGTCAATGTTGATATCCTACAATTAAAAAACCTGATGCACTGTCAGAGGCTCAGGTTAAAAAAATTGTCAAAGCCTGCAGGGACAACAAGATCAGGATCATACCCCAGATAAACCTGCTTGGACACCAGTCGTGGTCAAACAATCTAAATCCTCTCCTTACACACTTCCCGGAGTTTGATGAAACTCCTCATGTAAAGATGCCGGAAAAATATGCCTGGCCAAATGACAGGCTCATAGAGGGAAAAAGAACCGGTATGGGAATATGGGAAGCCAGTTACAATTTTACATGGCGCGCTGTGGATATGATACCCAAAAGATATGGCAAGGTGGAGAAAATATGCCACAAAGGAAATGAAACCCAGGTATTATGGGATGATGCAGACTAAATGGACCAGTCCTCAAAGATTCATGGATGGTTTTTACGGGATAAATACTGCTTCAGAACAACCTTCAACTGAAAAACAGGACACTTCAAAAAATCCTTGGGATACATTCCGCCAGATGTACATGCGAATGTCAGAACTTGAAACAGAACGAAGTGAAGTGAGGTGAAGTGAGGTAAAACTCTCAATTTTTATGAGTCTGTATATATGTCCAAACTTTTATGTACATTTGAGCAACCTGTATCAAATGAATGTCGTTTTTTTACTTAATGTATTAATATTAGGTGTTTTACATGAGATGAACAGCTTTTATTATTATTTTTTGGGAGGTTAAAATGGAACTTATTTCGAAATCTAAAATTGAGTTTGCTCCGAAAACTCCGAAAGGGGTAATCTTGTCATGAATTGGCCATTGATTTTCAGTTAATTGCGATAGGAGAAAGAGTGAAAATGATTTTTCAGAGAGGGTTCAGACAAATATTTAACTTAAATAAAAATGATATGAAACAAGAAAAGAAAACCTTATACGATCAAAACAGGCGTAATTTTTTAAAAACATTAGCCCTTGGTACAGTTGGAGTTGCAGGGTCAGGTTTATTTTTACATGGTGAACCAATAACAGGAAAAAAGCGGCTTCCAATCAAAACCAAAGAAGAAAAATTGAAGAGGATGGCTTCAAACAGTTATGCTGTGAATAGTTTGTTTAAAACAAGAAGACCACAAAGTCATCCTGAAATAGTAAAATTAAAACAAAAATATGGCGAGATTACACTGCTTGATTTTCCACAGTTTACGAAAGATACCTATCCCGGGGTAGAAAGAATGGATCTATGGAGTTCTTTATTTGGTGATTTTTCCAACGATTCCATGTTTACTGAAATCAAAGGAAGCGATCAAAGAAGCTATAAAGAGTTTAATCCGGCCAGTTCAGCCGGTAAACATTATTTAGACCAATTGGTATCTAAAATGGTTTCCACAGGTGTATTTGTAACCCATATTTCAAATAATGCTCCCCGAAACCTTGCTGATCTGGACGAGGAACTTCGTCAGGAAGGTATTCGTGTCGCTAAATCATGGTTGGATGCCGCAAAACAACTTGGAGCTATCTCTATGCGGGTGAATACAGGAGGACCGCGAATAATTCCAATATCCACGATAAAAGATGGTTACCCGCAAAACACAGAAATTGTGCCCTATCTAAAAAATGCAATTGAATCCTTCAAAGAACTCGCAGATTATGGAGAGAAAGCCGGTGTAAAGATTACAATTGAAAATCATTGGGGTCTTGCTGCCCATCCTCAAAATATAATTATCATCATTAACGAAGTCAATAGCCCTTATTGTGAAACTTCTCCAGATTATTGCAATTGGGAACATGAATATATGTTGTATCATGGGTTGGAAATGCTTATTCCAAAAGCTTCTTGCATGGTTCACGCCAAAAGATGGACAAGATTCCCCGATGTGGATATAGCACGTTGTACGCAAATATTGAATAACTACCGATACAACGGGTTCATTTCTGTTGAATATGAAGGAGGGGGAGATCCTGTTGAAGGAACTTTAAAATTAATGGAAGATGTTGTTTATGCTTTAGTTTGATTCACATTCCTAAGTGGAAGGTGGATTATTCGTTGATAAAAAGACAGACTATGAAACTAAAATCATTTTTGTTTGCGGGGATGCTGATGTTGGGCGTGGCCGGCCTGAATGCCCAGCAGATCATTGCACACCGCGGCTTCTGGAAAACCGACGGATCGGCACAAAACTCCATTGCGGCGCTGATGAAAGCCGATTCCATCCGGGTCTTCGGCTCTGAGGTCGATGTATGGTTGTCCTCCGACGGCGTTCCGGTCGTCAATCATGATGCCGGTGTTACGCTGAACGGAGCGAAGCTGATCATCGAGGATACCCCGCTCGCCACGCTCCGTAACGTGAAGCTTGCCAACGGAGAGACGCTGCCAACCTTCGAAGAGTACCTGGACGCATTTGCGCAATGCGAGCACGTGAAACTGATCATCGAACTTAAAATGCATAAAGCCAAAGAAAGGGAAAACCTGATGGCGAAGCAAGTAATTGATATGGTGCAACAGCGTGGCTTGCAGGAAAGGGTGGAATATATTTCTTTCGGCATCAACTTCGTGCAGCAGTTAAGAAAACTCGATCCGCAGGCACCGGTTTATTACCTGAACGGCGACCTGTCGCCGCAGGTTCTCGCCAGCATGGGACTGAATGGCTTCGACTACCATTATAACGTGTTGTACCAGCGTCCCGAATGGGTGGAGAAAGCGCATAAACTGGGACAGAAAGTGAATGTGTGGACCGTGAACAAGCCGGAAGATATTCAGAAGGTGATCGATCTGAAAGTGGACTTTATCACGACCGACGAGCCTTTGCTTGTCAGAGAAATTTTGCGGAAACAATGAATCTGAAAGAACAACTCAACCGTGCCATCGACATAGCAATATCGGCACACGAGGGTCAACTGGATACCCACAACGGCCGGCCTTATATTGAACATCCCTTCCGCGTAATGAATGCCGGACATACCCTGCAGGAAAAGATTGTGGGCATCTTGCACGATGTGGTGGAAGATACACCCTGGACGCTGGCACAGCTGACAGAGGAGGGCTTTTCGAAAGAGATTGTCGAAGGTGTGGATGCCATGTCGCGCCGTAACAACGAGTCGTACGACGAATACATCCTCCGGTTGCGGGAAAACCCCATTGCCGTAAGAGTCAAGCTGAACGACCTGACGGACAACATGGATATCCGCCGCTGGGACGAAATACAGTACCACGATCTGGCCCGCCTGCAGAAATACCTGGAGGCGTATAAACTGCTGACGGAACAGGAGCATAAGCCGGCGCACGGCGAAAAACGAAATGAGGGCCCGTCACCGGATCCGGACCGGGAAACCCTAACGGGAGCGTAATCAGGTGGCAGGCATTTATATTCATATCCCCTACTGCAAGACGCGATGTACTTACTGCGATTTCTATACCCTCACCAACGAATCGCAGATCGATGCGTTTGTTGATGCGCTTTGCACGGAAGCAGGGATCAGAAAAGAAGAACTGAACGAGCCAGTACAGACCATCTACTTTGGAGGCGGCACGCCGTCGCGGCTGCACAAGGAGCATTTTGACCAAATTTTCGACACCCTTTTCTCCCACTATGTCATCGATCCCAATGCGGAGATCACGGTAGAGGCAAACCCCGATGACCTCTCGGACGACTATATCCGGATGCTTGCACAACTGCCCGTCAACCGTCTCAGCATCGGTATTCAAAGCTTTGACGACGGTGAACTGAAGTTTCTGAGCCGGCGCCACTCAGCGCGACAGGCCATCGATGCGGTGAAGAAATGTCAGCAACAGGGGTTTCACAATATCAGCATTGATTTGATGTACGGCCTGCCCGGCCAGACCCTGGAGAGATGGGAACAGAACCTGTACCAGGCCCTTGCGCTGGATATTCAGCATGTATCGGCCTATCATCTTATTTACGAAGAGAAAACACGGATGTATTCGCTGCTGAAAGCAGGCAAGATTAAGCCGGTGGATGAGGAGATCAGTACCGCCATGTTTGGCCGGCTGATTGACCGTCTCACTACCGATGGCTTTATCCATTACGAGATTTCCGCCTTCGGCAAAGAAGGGTATTTCTCCCGGCATAACAGCGCCTACTGGCAGAACAAAAAATACCTGGGACTAGGTCCGGCAGCCCACTCATACGATGGTGACAACCGCTCCTGGAACGTGGCATCGCTCAACCGATACATTAAAAATATGGAATCGGGCTCACCGGAGAGAGAGACAGAACATCTCAATCCGTATGAAAAATACAACGAATTCATCCTTACCGGATTGCGCACCATGTGGGGTGTGAATCTCCCGGAAATGAAAAGCCGGTTCGGTGAAACACTCTTTCAATTCTGCATGGAAAATGCGCAAAAATACCTGGATAAAGGACTGCTCACCACGGAAGATCAGACGATGAAGCTTACCCGCGAAGGCATCTTCATCTCCGATGGCATCATGAGCGATTTGATGTGGGTGTAATATCCCCTTTTATAATTGCTATCACGCGACAGATATCGTGAAAAGAAATGATATATCAAAATATCGTGACAAAAAACGATATTTAAGATTATCACCTATAACAGCGATAAAAAATCCAGTCAAAGGAATTGGATATCCGTTTCAGCTCAGTCCCTCAATCTCTCCGTTCACGATATCGATGCGTGTAGCCTGCGGATCGGCAGGGAGGCCCGGCATACGCATCATCTCGCCGGCGATGGCCACGATAAACTCAGAACCCTGGTTGATGACCAGGTCGTTGATCTTGAACCGAAAATCCTTCGCCACGCCATACCATTTGGGGTCGGCAGAGAAAGAATACTGTGTCTTGGCAATGCAGACCGGCATCCGCGCGAGCGGGGTACCTTCGATAAAGCGGAGTTTCTTCAATGCGGTTTCGCCCAGTACCACATCGCGTGCACCATAAATGTTGGTCGCAATCTTCGTGATTTTGGTCTCTATGTCATCCTCTTCGTCATAGGTAAACTTCAATTCTCCCGACGGCCTGTTCTCTATGGCATCTACCACTGCGGAGGCCAGCTCAACAGCGCCGTCGCCACCCCGGGTAAATGCTTCGTTCACGGCAAACACTACGCCCCGCTCTTCACAGAACTTCTGCACCGTTTCAATCTCCGAGGGTGTGTCGAAGGCAAATTTATTGAATGCCACCACGACCGACTGGCCAAAGGCTGCCAGGTTGGCGAGATGCTTCTCCAGATTCCCGAGTCCTTTTCTCAATCCGTTGATATCCGGCGCCTTGATCTCTTTTTCGGGGGTGCCGCCATGCATCTTGAGCCCCTGCGCCGTCACCACAATGACAGTGAGCTTGGGGCGCAATCCGCTCTTACGGCACTTGATATTGAAAAACTTCTCGGCCCCCAGGTCAGCTCCAAAGCCGGCTTCCGTGACCACGTAATCGCCGTACGACATGGCCATCTTGGTCGCCAGCACCGAATTACATCCGTGTGCAATGTTCGCAAACGGGCCTCCGTGGACAAATGCCGCCGTGTTTTCGGTCGTCTGTACCAGATTGGGATTGATGGCATCTTTCATCAGTACGGTAATCGCACCGGCCACGCCGAGATCTTTCACCGTGAAGGGGTCGCCATTGCGTTTGTATCCCAGCAAAATATTTTCAATACGCCGCCGCAGGTCGGCCTCATCTTCCGCGAGACAGAGGATCGCCATCAGCTCCGAGGCGGCCGTAATGTCAAAACCAGACTCCTGAGGGACTCCGTTTCCCGGTCCCAACCCGGTAACAATATAACGCAAGCTCCGGTCGTTCACATCCAGCACACGCTTCCACAGCACCTCTTTAATCTCGTCGCCCGAACCCTGCACCCGAAAGATATAGTTGTCGAGCAGTGCCGAGATGGTGTTGTGCGCCGTGGTCACCGCGTGAAAATCGCCGGTAAAGTGGAGGTTGATATTCTCCATCGGGAGCACCTGGGCATAGCCGCCGCCGGCAGCCCCTCCTTTCATTCCGAAGACAGGTCCCAGGGAAGGTTCACGCAGTGCCACGATGGCCTTCTTCCCGATCTTGTTCAGTCCCAGCGCCAGCCCGATGGAGACGGTGGTCTTACAGATTTCGGCCTTGGTGGGCGTGATGGCGGTCACCAGGATCAGGTTGCTCTGCTTCACCCCCTCGTTGTCTATCAGGTTGAGCGGTATCTTGGCCATGTGCCTGCCGAAGCTGATCACCTCCTCACGTGGAATGCCGACGCTTTCTGCCACGTCCTTGATTCTCTTGAGCGGTGTCTCTCTCGCAATTTGAATGTCAGATTTCATTGTTTCTATCTATAAAGTTATGAGCCGAAAGCTTTTAGTGGGTTTTATTTAGTTTCTCCTCCAGCATCACCAGTTGGTCGCGCAGCTGGGCTGCCTCCAGGAACTCCAGTTTCTTGGCTGCAGCCAACATTGCCTTGCGGGTCTGCTCGATCTTAGCCTTCAGGTCATCGGTGGTTGCAAGCTCCGCCAGCGGTTCGGCAGCC
>JAHDQF010000041.1 GCA_018433945.1 Proteiniphilum sp.
ATCCAGTCGGTAATACCGTGCCGTGCCGTAAATTTCCCGGTCATAATACTTGCCCGCGACGGACTACTCACCTGGCAATTGGCATATCCATCGGTAAAAATTATTCCTTCGTTGGCTATCCGATCGATATTAGGTGTTTCGCAGAAGGTACTGCCTGTCACACTCAAATCGTGGCAGCCCAAATCGTCGGCCAGGATGAACAGAATGTTGGGTTTTACCGGTTTCGGCTCCTGTTTTTGACCGCTCCGGCAAGAAGCCAGCAAAAAAGGGGAGGTGGTTAACAGTAAAGTTGTTTTGTTCATAATTTGACTATTAAAGTTTCGAAAATAAATTTTAAGCGCTACTGAATAATTGCCAGCCAGTCTTTTTCGGCTTCTTCCGGTGGATATCCGATGCTGGCTAATCCTTTGCCTTTAATTTGTGGAATACTGCCGATTTTTAACTCCCCTCCTTTCCGCGGGTTAAACCATTTAATATTGAATGTCTTATCTGAGTCGAGTTTCAATTTACATTCCCCTGAATTCATGGGCTTGTAAACAACATATATATTACCCGGATTGGCGAAACAAAAAGCATTTTTCGGGTTAACCAGATCGTTGGCGGGTTTCATGGTTTCAACCGGGAGTGTATTCACAAAGCGAGTGGCGATGGTTGATTGTTTCCACCAGTTTTCGCGGCTGCGGAAATCTTCGCAGGTGAGATCGGTATGCGGGTACCAGTAGCCAAAGTACCATTCTACGCCTGCTGCTCCGCCCAGCAGTGCACCCCACAAACAATCTGTACGAACCGTGTCGTGGCTGGCATCATATGAATCGGGTAATATGCCCTTCCATGCCGGGCCAATTTCATCGAGGTTCACCAGCCAACGCTTTCCGGCTTTTTCCGATTCGTTTACCCATTTGGCTATGCGGTGATTTATCCGTGCCGGATTGCCAATTTGCATGCTCGGCCCGTCGAAGTTTTCAAAACCCAGGAACGGCGTGAGGTATTCATCCTGATGGTGGTCATCGGAATGGGTATGAACCATTACAATATTGGGAAACGGATTGGTTTTTTTCAGGTAATTGGCCATGGCTACTTTTTGTTGGTGTGTTTGCCCGATTGGCGTCCAGTCCGCCGGCCCATTTTCTTCGCCCATATTCCAGATAATTGCCAGGTGATGGCCAAAGCGGGCAATCAGCTCACGCAGGTAAACCATCCGCTGCACATCAGTAAATCCGTTGTCGAGCAGTGTTTCATTTTCGGTTTCCTGCAGTACAAAATGCAGCATGATGCCAAGCTTCTGTGCATGGTCAAAAACGATTTCCCACTGGTCGAGTTTGCTGCAGTCGAACCGGTAGCGCTCGTTGTGATCGGAATAGGGCCAAACGTCCCTTCCGTCGCCCAGAATGTTCATGGTAAGCATGTACACTGAATTTACACCTACTGAATGCAAGTAGTTCAGTGTGCCGATAATTCCTTTTCCCTTTCCGTTTTGCCAGGTTGGATCGCCTTCGTTCCAGTCGGCCAGGTGCGGTTCATATTTGTGCAAATCTTTTTTTGGATCGGCTTCTCCTTCGCGTACTTCAGATTTCAGACTGTAACGCAATGTTTGATCAAAGTCGGCAAAAGCCAG
>JAHDQF010000046.1 GCA_018433945.1 Proteiniphilum sp.
GACGTCAAGACCTCGTTAATAAGAGGCAGGTCTGATGCGTTGTATTTCTTTATAGTTGGCACTGCCATCTTTACCGCCTCCTGAATGTTTTCCTGGTCACTCCATTTTCCATGTAATCCCTGTTGAAATGGGCAACCACAATATCCTGCCTCTTTGACAGAGTCTCTGTGGCAATTCCTTCTATAAGTTGATAATCGAGAGCACATATCACCGTAATATCTCTGGAATTTTCAGCCAGTTGAGGCATCTGTAGTTGAACAGGAATCGCTCCATTGGTTAAAGGGACTACAGCCTCGGGACCGGCTTCACCAATTAAAGCCGGAGTTGGCCCCGTAACAATGCCACCGCTCGCAAAGGGGAAAAGAGCCCCAAATACGGGCGTAAGCATTTTCGTCAGGATAGACTGCAGGAGTTGCTGGCCTATCTGACGAAGGACATCCATAAAGCTGCGACCTTGAACAGCCGCTGAGGCAAATCCTTCCGCGAGTGCCCTTGCTGATAAATTAGCCCCTTCAATTATTCCGCCAAAAAGATCAGAAGAAGTCTGTTTTGCCTGTTCTTGAGAGGTCTCTATTTTCTGTACTATTCCAGGCATGCTTCCTAATATCGACTTTAGTCGTTCCAAAGCTGCAATATACTGGTTTGTCGCGATTTCGCCATCCTGCCATTGTTGTTTCAGATTTGCGAGAACTCCATCTATAAGAGAAGGGGCAAATGTGCCAATCTCTGAGAATTGAGATAAAAGCTCCACTATTCTTGAGGCATACTGCTCTGCGTTAATATTTCCTTCCTGCAAAGCAGTATTAAGCACCTCTAGAGATGGACCGACAAGACTTGAAACAGCCGCCTGCAAATCCATAAATCTATCCCGCATTTCTTCTGGCCAGTCAAAATAATCTTTAGCGTCTACGCCAAGCCTCTTTAGTTCATTTTGGAGTTCTTGAAATCCTTGAGACGTTATTGAAAAATACTCTTGAGCAGACATAAGTCCTAAAGAGAAGGCATTTTGCGCCGTCTCATAAAAGCTAGCTATGCCTGTTTGAGCATCTTGCGTTATTTCTTTGATTTCTCCTACTTCTTTTGAAAGCCTGACAATATCGATACCGCCAGTTTTAGATAGAGACGCTCGTACTGCATTCGCCGTATCTATGCCTGCTTCCCTTGATAAGTTCTCGCGTATCTCTCTTTGAAGATCTGCTATCGCTTTCCAATCTTTTGAAAGAGGCTTAAGTTTAGCAGCCCATGAATCTAGTATTGGTAAAAATTTCCTTCCATCTTCATGAAGATATCTGATTCTGTCCCGGATACGCTCGACAAGAGACTCTACGCCTCCTGAAGCACTAGAGCCCCTATCTGTTCCAGACTGCCCGGAAGCAGGCTTGTTCACATTTCTTCTGAGATTGGCCAGCCGTTGTGCTTCTAGCTGTTCATAGTTTTTTTCATTGTTTTTAGCCCTAATCGCGGCTTGAATCCGTTCTTGCTGTTCAGCAGCTGCCACC